>NZ_JADOYC010000010.1:0-41521 GCF_015645365.1 Exiguobacterium abrahamii | reverse complement strand
TTGTATTCCGTAGAATACGATTTTTGCCTCATCGTTCAGTTTTCAAAGTTCGTCGTGTCGTTTTCAGCGACTTTAATATCTTAACAAGTTATCAACCCGATTGTCAACAACTTTTTTGATATTTATTTTTGTGTGTCACGACCATTCGCGGCACAAGAAGTAATATACCATGGCTTTTTGAATCGTACAAGCATTTTATTAGAAAAACATTTAAAAACTTTTATTTACCCGTTTTTCGACTCGTTTATCCTTAAATTAACTTCAAAAAGAACGCTCCGTTCCTTCTATACAGTATAGAAAGAACGGAGCTCCACTCATTAATTTTGTTGGTGACGCATCGTCGGGAAGAGTAATACATCACGAATCGATGGTGCATTCGTCAACAACATGACGAGACGATCGATTCCGATTCCAAGACCACCTGTTGGCGGCATACCGTACTCGAGTGCTTCAATGAAGTCTGTATCCATTTCATGTGCTTCGTCGTTTCCTGCTTCTTTTTCGACGAGTTGTGCTTCGAAACGTTCACGTTGATCGATTGGATCGTTCAATTCCGTAAAGGCATTCGCATGCTCACGACGGACGATGAATAATTCAAAGCGATCCGTAAAGCGTGGATCTTCTGGATTTTTCTTCGCAAGTGGTGATACTTCAACAGGATGACCATAGACGAATGTTGGTTGAACGAGTGTTTCTTCTACTTTTTGTTCAAAGAACTCATTCAAGATATGTCCCGTCGTCATGTGTGACTGGACCTCAACACCGTGTTCATGCGCTAGTTCAAGGGCGCGTTCGTTTGAAATCTGTTCAAAGAAGTCGACACCTGTCGCTTCTTTGACGAGATCGACCATGTGTGCCCGCTTCCAACCGACAGATAGATCGATGACGTCTTCTCCGTAAGTGACTTGTGTCGTACCGAGTACTTCTTGTGCGACGTGAGCGATCAGGTTCTCTGTTAAGTTCATGATGTCTTTATAATCCGCATACGCTTCATAGAGTTCGATCATCGTAAACTCTGGATTATGGCGTGTTGAGATTCCTTCATTACGGAACACACGACCGATTTCGTAGACTTTCTCAAGTCCACCGACGATCAAACGTTTCAAATGGAGCTCGATCGCAATCCGCATGTAAAGCGTCATGTCGAGTGCATTATGATGCGTGATGAACGGACGAGCCGATGCTCCACCCGCAATCGTGTGCAACATTGGTGTTTCGACTTCCAAGTATCCGAGGTTATCGAGATATTGACGAATTCCACGAATGACTTTACTCCGCGCGATGAATGTCTCACGTGATTCTTGGTTCGTAATGAGGTCGAGGTAACGCTGACGGTAACGTTGCTCGATATCTTTTAATCCGTGATATTTATCCGGAAGCGGACGTAATGCTTTTGTTAATAACGTAAATGCTGTGACGTGAACAGAGAGTTCACCAACATTCGTTTTGAACACGTATCCTTGGATCCCGACGATGTCACCTAAGTCACATGTCTTATAGATCTCATACGCCTCTTCACCAACATCATCTTTACGGACATACAACTGAATTTGACCTTGTACATCCTGAACGTTCGTAAAGCCAACCTTCCCTTTACGACGTGTTGTCATGACACGACCCGCGATGGCAACTTCCGGTTTCAGTTCAGCCAACTCTTCTTTTGTATGTTCACCAAACGATGCACGAATGCTCGCGGTATCCGTCGAACGTTCAAAACGTGCGCCGAATGGATCGAGACCTTGTTCACGCATGGCGTTCATCTTACCGAGACGCACCTGCATTTGATCGTTCATTTCCATATCCTGACTCACTGTCTTCACTCCTTTTAATAATGGTTCACGACGATTCTCTCGAATAAAAAGCTGCCGGAATGACCGACAGCCCTTTTTAGAAAACCGATACGCTCATCTTCAATGCAACTAGCGTACCACAAAACGACTCTGTCCGACTATACTTTACCTGTTAGGCATATGCTACGTCTTCTTCGAGTGTCTGCAAGTACTGCTGTAGCAGTTCAACGAGTCCCGCGTGTGTGTCGATATTGAATAAGGCATTGCGAACGCGGCCGTTCCCCTTCATTCCTTTCAAATACCAGGCGACATGTGTCCGCATTTCGCGTACGGCAAGTTCTTCTCCCTTTAGCGCGACTAGTCGTGTGGCGTGTAAGAGACAGATATCAATCTTCTCACGCGCCGTCGGTTCTGCCGGAAGCGTTCCTGATTCGAGGTACTGGATCGTCTGATACAACATCCACGGGTTTCCGAGAGCGGCCCGTCCGATCATGACACCGTCGACGCCGATCTCATCAATCATCCGTTTTGCATCTTGCGGAGTCTGAACATCTCCATTTCCGATGATCGGGATGTTGACCGCTTTTTTCGCTTCGCCAATGATGTTCCAGTCTGCGACCCCTTCATACTTTTGCGAACGCGTCCGTCCGTGGATGGCAACGGCTTTCGCACCGCCCGCTTCTGCCGCTTTGACATTATCAACACAATAGATGTGATGACTGTCCCAGCCGGTCCGCATCTTGACCGTTACCGGTTTATCGATCGCTTGCGTCACCGCATGAACCATCTCGTATACCTTATCCGGATCAAGCAACCATTTCGCTCCAGCATCGCTTTTCGTGACTTTCGGGACGGGACAGCCCATGTTGATGTCAATGATATCGGCATTCGTGTTCGCTTCGACATATCGTGCCGCTTGAACGAGTGTCTCTTTTGAACCGCCATAGATTTGAAGGCTGAGCGGTTTTTCCCGTTCATCCACGTACAGCATCTGAAGCGTTCGTTCGTTCTCGTACAAGATCCCTTTATCGCTGACCATCTCCGCACAGACGAGTCCCGCACCGAATTCCTTTGCAATTAACCGAAACGCCGGATTACAGACGCCTGCCATCGGTGCCAAGATGACTTGATTCTTCAGTTTGACATCACCAATGTGAAATTCCATTATTGTTCCTCCGCTTCTAAAAGCCCACCTAACCGTCGTACACCGTTTCGTTCTGTCTCCGGTAACTGCTGATACAACTGCTCGACACTTTGTCCAAGACCGGGTATGACGCATGTTGCTGCAAGTTCACGTAATGGTGCGAGGACGAATGCCCGCTCTTGCATCCGCGGATGCGGAACGGTTAATCCTTCGAGATCAATGCGTTCTTCCTCATACAGCAAAATATCTAAGTCAAGCGTCCGTGGTCCATTTTTGAACAGACGCTCGCGCCCTTCTAGCTGTTCGATTGCCTGCAGTCGTCCAAGCAAGACCTCTGCCTCATCCGTCGTTTGGATTGCGACGACCATATTATAGAATAAATCCTGCTCGAGATACCCGACAGGTACCGTCTCATAAATGGAAGAGGTCTTTACGTCATGAACGGACGGTAACGCTCTCAGGCGAGCAATCGCTCCTCTTAAGTGAGCCGCCTTATCGCCGATGTTCGAGCCGAGTGCAATGTAAGCTTGCTTCATGCATAATCCTCCCGAAGGCGATTGATCTCGACCGCCACATGTTCATAATGACCGGCAATCGGCGGATCTGGTTTGATGACCTTGATCGACGCTTCTTGAATTCGTTCGTCTAACGCAAAAACTGCTTTTGCAATACGATCCGCCAAGGCTTCGACGAGTTGGAGCGGTTCTCCTTCGACGACACGTTTCGTTGCTTCATACAATTCGGCGTAATTGACACTTTTCGTCAAGTCATCCGTCCGACCGGCTTCTGCCAATGCAAGTCCGATCGATAAGTCGACATTAAAGCGTTGACCGAGTTTCGTCTCTTCTGCGAATACACCGTGATATCCATAAAAACGCATGCCTGTTACATGAATTCGATCCATCGTTATTCCCCCTTCGTCGCAGCCAACATGATGTCCATCATCTGCGCTGCCCGTTTGACTTCTTTGACGTCATGCACACGCATCCAGTCACATCCTTGTTGAATCCCGTAACACACCGTCGCAATCGTCCCCTCGAGTCGTTCTTCCGTCGGTAATCCGAGCGCGAGTCCGATCATCGATTTACGGGACGTCCCGAGTAAAACCGGATACCCGAAGTCCGTTACGATCGATAGATGACGCATCAGGTACAAGTTCTCTTCATGCGTCTTCATGAATCCAATTCCCGGATCGAGCCAAATGTGCTCTTCCGCTACGCCTGCCTGTTTTGCTAACCGAATGGATTCCTCAAGGTCAGCCCGGACTTCTGCCAGCATATCTGTCCCATGCGCCGTCTCCCGGTTATGCATCAAAATGATGGGTACTTTATACTGCGCAGCAACGTTGACCATCGAACGATCGCCCCACTTCGAGCCCCAAACATCGTTGATGATGTCCGCTCCCGCTTCAATAGCAGCTTTTGCGACGACTGGTTTGTACGTATCGATCGACACGAGGACGTTCAGCTCTCGTTTGATGCGCTTAATGATCGGTAAAACACGAGCGAGTTCTTCTTCGACTGGTACGAATGCTGCACCCGGTCGTGTCGACTCTCCACCGACATCAATCGCATCTGCTCCGTCCGCAACGAGCTGACGCGCTTGCCGCATCGCTTGTTCGACATCGACATATTGTCCACCGTCTGAAAAGGAGTCCGGTGTCACGTTCAAGATACCCATGATGTAAGTCATCGTTGTTCCCTCCTTGTCGTCACCTGTTCGACGGATTGATCGAACAGCGTCATGATTTGTGCATATCCTGTTCCGTTGATTCCAGGGAAAGGGCGTCCGTCAAGTGACGAAATCGCGACCGCTTCCTGAACGGAATTCGTATAGATGATCTCATCTGCTTCTTCGAGCTGCGGTAAATAAGCCAAGCGTTCTTCGACCGGTACATGTTGCATGAGAAACTGACGGGTAATCCCGTTCAGTGCACCGGTTTCAAGCGGTGACGTATACCATGTACTTCCGTAACGCCAAAAGATGTTTGACGTAATGCCCTCACAGACATGACCTTCCTTCGTTAAAAACAGCCCTTCTGCTTCTGGATTGAACAATTGTCGTTTCGCCACTAGATTGTTCATGTAATGATGTGACTTCAAGCGGTAAGTCGTCTCCGGCGTACTGCGCGGTAAACGAATCGTCTCGAGTGCACGTTCCGCCCGTTTTCGCGGAGCGATTGGTTTCGCATAGATCAACACGGTCGGCGTGTCGTAAGGATCGATTGATAACCCGATCTCGCGTGGACCAGCCGAGACGTTCAACCGAATGTATAAATCGTTCGCCCCATATGCTGCATATAAATCTTGGATCGCTTGCCGTAAGACTTCCCGATCATATGCTAGCTGGATTCCGAGTGCGACACAACTCATCCGTAAGCGTTCAATATGATCATCGAACAAAAACGGATGTCCGTTATATGTCCGAAACGTCTCGAATACACCCATCCCGTAGACGAATCCGTGATCGAGCGGGGAGATGCGTACTTCTTCTTCTCGTTTAATGGTTCCGTCATGCCAGAGATACATAATGCGTCAACTCCAAGAAATTTTTTAACATCTGCTTCCCGTCTCGCGTCAAAATCGCTTCCGGATGGAACTGGACACCGAGAATCGGCAACGTCCGGTGACGGAGTGCCATGATCTCTCCACCGGCTTCCGCCGTCACTTCGAGCACTTCCGGGAATGTCTCGCGTTCAACGACGAGCGAGTGATAACGTGTCACCGGCGTCGCTTGTGGGATCCGTTCAAAGATGCCTTGTCCGTCATGCGTCAGTGGCGAGACTTTTCCGTGCATCAATTCCTTCGCGCGGACGACTTTACCACCGAATACTTGCCCAATCGCTTGATGACCTAAGCAGACCCCTAGTATCGGTACCTTCCCAGCAAAATAAGCAATCGCTTCTAGACTGATCCCCGCTTCATTCGGTGTACAGGGGCCCGGTGAGATGACCAGATGATCCGGTTGCAATGCTTCGATTTCCGCAAGCGTGATCGCGTCGTTGCGAAATACCCGGATGTCTTGTCCGAGTTCACCGAAATATTGGACTAAGTTATACGTAAAGGAATCATAGTTATCAATCAATACAATCATTGCGTTCCCTCCGCTGTTTCTTTTGTCACCCATAACGCTTTTGCTTTACTAAGTGACTCTTCGTATTCACGTGCTGCGTCCGAGTCCGTAACGACTCCAGCACCTGCTTGGACATATGCCATCCCGTCTTTTGCGACGAGTGTCCGGATCAAGATGTTGAAAATGGCATCATCCGCCCAACTGATGAAACCAAGCGACCCAGTATAGATGCCGCGCCGGACCGGTTCCAGTTCTTCAATGATTTCCATCGTCCGGATTTTTGGTGCGCCAGTGATCGTACCACCTGGGAACATCGCAGCAAGCACCTGACTCCCCGAGTGTTCCGGAGCTACTTCCCCTCTGACGTTTGAGACGATGTGTTGTACGTGCGAGTATTTCTCGATCACCATCAGCTCATCGACATGAACCGTACCATAACGACTGACGCGACCTAAATCATTCCGCTCTAAATCAACGAGCATCACATGCTCTGCCCGTTCTTTTTCATTATCGAGTAAGGTTTTCGCAAGTCGTAAATCCTCCGCTTCATCCTTCCCGCGCGGCCGTGTTCCGGCAATCGGACGTGTCGCTAATGCATCGCCGATTTTTTCGACGAGCAACTCGGGTGAGGCGGACACGAGTGTTAAATCTTCATCCGCAAAGTAACCCATGTATGGAGAAGGATTGACTTGTCGTAATACATCATACAAATGTTCCGCTGTCGTCCCAAGCGGCTCTTGTTGACGTACGGACAAATTAACTTGGAAAACGTCACCGTCCTCAATATACGATTTAATCCGGTGTGCCGCTGTCATGAACGCTTCCTGCCCGAAAGCCCGTTCCCGCTCACCGGACGAACCGGTCGCTGTAAATTGAGGTGCACCCGTCTCGATGCACCAACGCGCGACTTCCGTTTCAAGAACTCGCTCTGCTTCTTCTGCCGTGTCTCGTGTCACGGCAATGAACAACTGCTTCGTTTCCTCGTCAAACACGGCGACTTCATCGTACCAGTAAAATGACAGCTCCGGCGTTTGCAAATCATCCATCGCTCGTTCCGGTAGTTTTTCTAAATAACGGACGGCATCATAACTGACGTATCCGGCAAATCCACCAAAGAATGGTGGCATACCATCCGGTCGGACTGATTCACGGTCGACGCGAAGTCGTTCGAGTACATCAAACGGATTCGCCGTCGATGTCTCGACTTTTCCATCTGTCTCAATCGTCGTCGTTCCGTCCTTTGTCCGGACGTATCCGACAGGACGAGTCGCCGCCATCGTATACCGCCCGATTCGTCCGCTTTCGAGCCAGACGTGTCCCGTTGTGCCATTCGTCTGTTCAACATATCGATTGTAAAATTGTTCTTTCGTCCATGGTACTGCTTTAAACTTCGTCTGTCGCATACGCGTCCCCCACTTCACACTATTCTGCTCTCATTATACGCAAAAAAGTACACGGAAGCCGAATGACTTCCGTGTACGTATAGTTGATTACTTCGATTGGTCTGCTTCTTCCTCGACTTGATACAGCGGTGTACTTAAGTACCGCTCCCCATTCGAAGGAATGATCGCGAGCACGTTTTTCCCTTTACCGAGACGTTTCGCTGTCTTGAGCGCTGCGGCGATCGCAGCACCTGATGAGATACCGCCTAAGACACCATTCGTCTTCGCTGCTCGGCGAGCGTGATCGAATGCTTCTTCCGTCGTGATTTGCTCGACACCATCATAAATGTCTGTATCGAGAATCGACGGTACGAATCCAGCACCGATGCCTTGCAGTTTGTGTGGTCCCGGCTTACCACCTGATAAGACCGGTGAATCTGTTGGTTCGACGGCAATGATCTCAATCCCTTGGAAAGCATCGCGTAACACTTTACCAGCACCGGTGATCGTTCCACCTGTTCCGATTCCCGCAATGAACGCATCGAGTTGCATGCCTTCGAACGCTTCGACGATTTCAGGACCTGTCGTTTTTTCATGGACGACTGGATTGGCACCGTTGTTAAATTGTTGCGGCATGAAGTAACCGTGTTCTTCTGCTTCCGCTGTCGCGCGAGCGATCGCACCCTTCATCCCTTCAGGACCTGGCGTCAGAATCAATTCCGCACCATAGGCGCGAAGCAACGTCCGGCGCTCCATGCTCATCGTTTCCGGCATGACGAGGATGGCGCGGTATCCTTTCGCCGAAGCGACCATCGCTAGTCCGATTCCTGTGTTTCCACTCGTCGGCTCGATGATCGTGTCTCCTTCTTTCAGTTGACCCGCTTCTTCTGCGGCCTCAATCATGGATAGCGCGATCCGGTCTTTTACGCTTGATCCAGGGTTCATGTACTCCAATTTCAGATACACATCTGCATCCTCAGGACCCGTTAGATGATGTAACTTGACGATCGGTGTCCGACCGACTAAATCTAATACTGAATTCGCAATACGCATGACCATTCCTCCTCATTAGTGAACCGCTTGAATTCCAAGTAATCCGATAAACTAATTATCAGCGGATTGGATGAAATCTGTCAATCAAAGCGTTTGACTTCCGGCTTTTTTCCATCCTTCGTCTGGCGTTCGACCGCTTCTTGAATCAAACGATCAATCGTCTGTTTTTCCTGTTCCGTTCGCATCGTCTGATAGACCATCGCGCGCGTGATTTTCTCATCACCGACTTCGGCGACGACATCCTCGAGCGGACCACCGATGCTGTCTTGAACGATTTTAGGAGAATCGACCTTCGGGAGCTCACCCATGAAGGCGTAAGCACCGGTCATGAAATTCGTCAACATTAAGATGAAGATCAACATCCACAAGTACTTAGGTTGTACATTCCCCATATTCGATCCCTCTTATGCTCTTTCGAGTGATTTTTCGCGAAGTTCCTCTAATTCCGGAACATCATAGTGATAATGTTCTGAACAGAAGTGACAAACAGCTTCCGCACCACCATCTTCATCAATCATCGCTTGAATCTCATCTGGTCCAAGAGCGATGATCGCTGTCGCTAATTTGTCACGGTCACACGTACATTCGAATGATACTGGAATCGTATCAAGATGTTCATAGTCACCGAGAACGAGTTCTAACATTTCTTCCGGTGTTTTTTCCTCACCGACGAGAATCGAGATCGGTTTTAGGGCTCCAACACGTTTTTCGAGTGCTGCAATCGTCTCTTCCGATGCACCTGGCATCAATTGAACGATCAAGCCACCTGCTGCAATGACTGATTCGTCTTCTGGATAAACGAGAACGCCAGCCCCAACGACCGATGGGCTTTGTTCCGATACAGCGAAGTAATACGTGAAGTCTTCGCTGATCTCACCTGTTTGAATCGGCGATTGACCACCGACGAAGTCACGCAACCCGAGGTCTTTGATGACAGAGATGTTTCCGCGACCGACCGCTTCACCGACTTTTAGTTTCGTCAGACCATCTGCATTGACATACGTATCCATCTCGACGCGGGGACGACTCACATATCCACGTACGACACCTTTTGCGTCGGCATCGACGATGATTTTCCCAATCGGTCCATCGCCTTCGACTTTTAATGTGACACGTGTATCGCCTTTTTGCATCGTACCCATCATTGCACCGATCGTCAGTGTCCGACCGAGCGCTGCTGTGACGACAGGTGTCGTCTGGTGGCGCAGTTGTGCTTCATAGACCGTCTTCGTCGAACGGATCGCAAACGCACGGACTTCTCCATTGAAGCCTAACGCCCGTACTAAATAGTCGTCTTTTAATTGTGCTAATAATTCTTCACGTTTCATCTTGATTCCCTCACTTATTTCGTTCGTAGATAATCCGTAATCCATCTAACGTCAAGAATGGATCGACGACCTCAATCATCGTGGATTCCTCGCTGATTAATCGGGCTAAGCCGCCGGTCGCAATGACCTTCGCTTCTCCCATTTCTTCTTTCATCCGGTGAACGAGTCCGTCCACCTGTGCCACATATCCGAAATAGGTCCCCGACTGCATCGCATGGATCGTATTCCTTCCGATGGCTGACTGCGGTTTCGCGATTTCGATTCGCGGTAATTTTGCTGCCTTATTATAGAGTGCCTCGGTTGCAACCATCACACCGGGTGAGATGATGCCGCCGTAGTACCGTTTTTGTGCATCGATGTAACAATACGTCGTCGCTGTTCCGAAATCGACGATGATCATCGGTCCCTCGTATTTCGCCGTCGCCGCTACTGCGTTGACGATTCGATCGGCTCCCACTTCTCGTGGATTATCGACTTTTAAATCAAGTCCTGTCTTGATTCCTGGTCCAATCAAGAACGGACGGCGTTTAAAGTAACGCACACACATATTTTCTAGTGGAAACACGACGGGGGGTACGACAGATGATAACACGATTCCCTCGATTTCTTCCACGTTTAGCTCTGCGTCACGGAACAACGCTTTGACAAGCATACCGTATTCGTCCGTAGTCCGTGTCCGGTCTGTCGCAATCCGCCAATGCTCAATCAACTCTTGTCCTTGATAGACACCTAAGACGATATTCGTATTTCCGACATCGATGACTAAAATCATTTGCTTATTTCCCCGCTTCTTCTCAATTTTCATGCTTCTATTGTATTCCGTTGTTTCACGATCGGAACTATATACGTTGTGATTATACCATGCTCGTATGGTCACACCTACCGATGTGTATTCGCTCGGTCTGCCACAAAAAAGAACGGATTCGATATCAATCGAATCCGTTCCATCCGTTTACACTTGATCGTCGCGACGCGGCGTATCTGGTGTATCCGTATCTACATTTTTCCCTTCGTCAACGACTGAACCCATTTGCGTTGGAGACTCTGTCGGTTGATCAACAGTTGCATCTGTCGATTCCGGTGCTTTCTCTTCTGCTTTTGGAGTCGTTGCTTCTGGTTCATGTTTTTTGTATTCGCCTGTCTCTAGGAGATGGTGAATTTGTTTTTGATCGAGTGTTTCGACTTCAAGCAACGTCGTTGCAATCAAGTCGAGCTGATCGCGCTTCTCAGTCAGGATATCTTTCGCTTTTTGGTAACAGCGGTTGATGATCGCTTGGATTTCCGTATCGATCTCGTGTGCGATTGCATCCGAGTAATTCTGTTCGTTTTGGAAATCACGGCCGAGGAAGACGTTACCGCTTTGACCTGATCCGAATTGAAGTGGTCCGAGTTTTTCACTCATCCCGAACTCCATGACCATTTTCCGTGCAAGACCTGTCGCACGCTGGAAGTCATTGCTTGCCCCAGTCGAGACTTCTCCGAAGACGATGTCCTCTGCGACGCGACCACCGAGCAATCCAGTAATCTTATCTTCGAGTTCCGGCTTCGTCATGAAGTAACGATCTTCTTTTGGCAACATGACGACATATCCGCCCGCGTTTCCGCGAGGAACGATCGTTACCTTGTGTACTTCATCCGCATCGTCGAGCGTGACACCGATGATCGTATGTCCAGCTTCGTGCCATGCGACGATCTTTTTCTCTTTCGGCGAGATGATCCGGCTCTTCTTCGCTGGTCCAGCAATGACGCGGTCAATCGCTTCTTCGAGGTCAACGATTGAGACTTTATCACGATCTGCCCGAGCGGCAACAAGTGCTGCTTCGTTTAGAAGGTTTTCAAGATCCGCACCTGAGAATCCAGGTGTTCGTTGTGCGATGGCTTTCAAATCAACCGTTGAATCAAGCGGTTTGTTCCGCGCGTGAACTTTCAAGACTGCTTCACGACCGATGACATCTGGACGATCAACCGTGATTTGACGGTCAAAACGACCTGGACGGAGTAAGGCTGGGTCAAGAATATCAGCACGGTTCGTTGCTGCGATCATGATGATGCCTTCGTTTTCACTGAATCCATCCATCTCGACGAGAAGTTGGTTCAATGTCTGCTCACGCTCATCGTGTCCACCACCGAGACCTGCGCCCCGTTGACGACCAACAGCATCGATTTCATCGATGAAGATGATACATGGTGCATTTTTCTTTGCGTTTTCGAACAAGTCACGGACACGTGATGCCCCGACACCGACGAACATCTCAACGAAGTCAGAACCTGAAATCGAGAAGAATGGTACGCCAGCTTCACCAGCTGCGGCACGTGCGAGCAACGTTTTACCTGTACCTGGAGGACCTACGAGGAGGACCCCTTTCGGAATACGGGCACCGAGCTTCGCGAATTTACGCGGATCTTTCAAGAATTCAACGACTTCGACGAGTTCTTGTTTCTCTTCGTCTGCACCGGCTACATCATCAAACGTAATCTTTTTCTTCTCTGTATCATAGAGGCGTGCCTTCGATTTCCCGAAGTTCATGACGCGACCGCCACCACCGCCACCTTGTGCTTGATTAATCAAGAAGAAGAAGAGGATGAAGATGATGATGAATGGAACGATCGTCGTCAGTAACGCGATCCAACCACCATTCGTTTCTGCTGCCTTAAAGTCCAATTTGACTCCTTGGCTTCTGAGTTGCGTATAGAGATCCGTTAGTTCCGTATCAACAGCCGGTACGACCGTCTCATACGTTGAATCTTTTTCACGCAAATCTCCTGTCACATTATACGTCTGCCCTTCATATTGGAAGGTAGCCGTCTTGATTTCACCTTTTTCAACAGACTCGACAAACTGTGTGTAATTGATTTCTTTGCTTTTGTTCACTGGACTCTGCAAGTATTGCAGAAACAAGATCAAAGCTAGAAAAATGACCCCAAACACGAGGGTATTCTTCACTGCTCGGTTCATCTTATGCCTCCTCTCCGCATCCATCTCGTTTTTCTAGTGGATGAATACGAATCCTGGCGCGACAGGGCGCGCTTTGTAATTGGTTTCATCTTATCATGGGACAGACGAGATTAAAAATAATTAGCCGCCGTAGACTGCAGGTTTCAAGACACCTACATACGGAAGGTTACGGTATTTCTCTTCGTAATCCAGACCATAACCGACGACGAATTCGTGTGGAATGACGAAGCCGCTGTAATCTGCGTGCAAGTCATTCTTCCGTCCTGTTGGTTTGTCGAGCAACGTCACGATCTTAACGGACTTCGCTTTCCGGTACTTGAAGAGGTCGACGAGGTAGCCAAGCGTTAATCCGCTGTCGATGATATCTTCGACAATCAAGATGTCGCGTCCTTCTACCGATGTGTTCAAATCTTTTTCAATCTTGACTTCACCTGTTGATGTTGTCCCACCGTGATACGTTGAAACGTCCATGAAGTCCATTTCAAGGTGCATATCCATCTTTTTCACAAGATCAGACATGAACGGCATTGCGCCTTTTAAGACACACACAAGCAACGGAAAACGATCGTGATAATCCGCTGTCAATTCGCCGGCGAGTTCGCCCACTTTATTTTGGATCTCTTCTTCTGAAATCAGTACTTTTTCCATATCGTTCATCAAGGTCATGCTAGGTATTCCTCCTCCATAATAAACACTACATTACCATTCTATCATTAAATAAGATTTTGCGAGGAGTTCAAATGACCCGAATATTGCAATTCGATGTCCAATGACGGCTAAAATCACTCCATTTGCATCGACGACGACCGGAACCTGCTCCCGGAGATAACGCGGAACCTTAGCATCAATCAGAATTCGACTGACTTTTTTCGAACCTACAGCAAGCTGAATCCGATCTCCTGGACGTGGCGGACGCACCGTCAATGGGAACGCAATCGCGTCCAGCGGGATACCTTGGTTTCCGATTGAGAAGCGAACCATTTGTTCACCATAATGATACGTTCCCAAATTCTCCCCTACTTGAAACGATAAATCGTCATTCATTGACCGTATCACACGATCCTGCATCAAAAAGCCATATGCACGTCGCATCCTCCAGTTTCCATAATACACTTCGTCCGAGCCCTTATCCACCCGAAGCCATGTAACAAAGTGACGAATCGTTTCTGAAGAAAACGTTTCTCCTGTTAGTGTCGGCAAGACAAGCCGCTGTAAATCCGTCGGTAATTCTAAAATCCGTGCGATCGGAACTCCGTTCGCCTCCTTACACCGGTCGAGATACGTCGCGACGAATGTCGCCTGCTCACGCATGATTTGCTGTCGCGCATGTGCTGCCGCTGCTGTTGCTTGTTCAAACTCCGGACGAATTTCTCGGAGTGGCGGAACAATCGTATGCCGGATTTGATTGCGCAAATAAGTAGTTTCTGCATTTGACGCATCTTCTCTCCACGGGACTTCATGTTGCAACGCATACTCAAGCAACATTTGCTTCGATTCATGTAGCAACGGTCGATGCAACCAACCGTTACCAAACGGACGAACGACGGGAATACCATCAACTTGCGCTTCTCCACGAATGAGCTGAATGAGCAGCGTCTCGATTTGATCGTCTTGATGATGAGCGAGAATCAGACGCGAGCGCCCGGTCTCTTCCATGATTCGTTCAAAAAACGCATATCTCTCTTCGCGACAAGCTGCTTGAGAGCTCGTACGTCCGGTCCAGTCTAAACGTGTCATGAAAAAGGATATCTTTCGGGACGTTGCCCACTCCTTAATAAAGCGCGCTTCTTCGTCGGATGCTTCTCGTAATCCATGATGTACATGCGCAATCGCGATATCGTAGCCCTCTTTGTACAACCGATCAACGAGTACCATCGAATCACAACCTCCCGACACACCTACTAAAAGTGGTTCGAACGGCACACCTTCCATAACGATTTCCCCCTTTCCGTTAAAACCTAAAAAAAGCTATCTCTATATAATAGAGATAGCTTTTGAGAATGACCCGTACGGGATTCGAACCCGTGTTACCGCCGTGAAAGGGCGGTGTCTTAACCGCTTGACCAACGGGCCAAAAAAATATGGTAGCGGCGGAGGGAGTCGAACCCACGACCTCACGGGTATGAACCGTACGCTCTAGCCAGCTGAGCTACACCGCCATATTTTTAACTCGTGCGTCTTAAGCACATTTTCTATAATACGGGCAGGTCAAATGAAAGTCAACGCTTTTTCTAAAAATAATTTCAAAAAAATAAAAGATGGAATGAGCGGCGTCATTCCATCTCTATTCTTATAAAGAACAGGTCAGCAAGTTATTGACGTTTTGCGCCGCGTCCGCCACGTTTTGAATCCGTTTGACGTTTCAATGTAGCAAGACGATCTTCACTATCTTTCAGGAAACTAGACATCAGCGTATCGAACGATTGTTCTTTGCGCGGTGGTGGTGTACCACGGCCGCCTTTGTTGAAGCCTCCACGGTTACCGCCTCCACGTGGTCCTTTGTTATCGAACGAACGTGGTCCACGATCTTGTCCTGCTGGACGCGGTCCACGGTCGAACTGACGTGCAGGACGAGGGCGTTCGCCTTCTGGACGATCGACGGCTTTTTTGATGGAAAGACCGATCTTACCATCGTTTTCAACACTTAAGACTTTGACGGTGATTTCTTGACCAACCGTCAACACATCATTGATGTCTTTAACGTAAGAATCTGCCACTTCACTGATGTGAACAAGACCAGTTTTCCCTGTTGGTAACTCAACGAACGCTCCGAAATTCGTGATGCCTGTTACTTTCCCTTGCACTTTGCTGCCTACTTCAATCGACATAAATTGTATTGCTCCTTTTTAGTTGATTCGTTTCTTATTATACGAGTGATTCATTCTTTTTTCAATCAATCGGCAACCTTCAATTAGTCTTCCGGTGAAAAGTAGAAGATCGTTTCCCCTTTTTTCGAATAGAGCAACTCGCTTCGAGCTAAGTTCGCTACATACTCTTTATCATTGAGGCGATTGATTTCTTCCTTCAGACGGGCGGTCTCTTTTTTTGCTTTCGTCTGCTCTTGTTCGGCGACTTGAAACGACTGCTTTTGTTCAGCGATCAATTGCCGTTTTTCCATGTATGACCACCCCATGAGGGAAAAGATGAGCAAAAAGACGGTCAGACACAAGAAAAAGCGATTCTTGAGACGTCGACGATTTTCGATGGCATTCTGACTCAACTGCTTCTTACGGTCATTGAGCGGCTTGATCTTTGGCGCTGGACGCCCTGATTCGAGCGGTGTTGGCATATCATCCCTCCTCTTTCTGAGTGGTCATCCCTGACACTCTTTAGTATACTTCCTTTTTCCGGTAAATTACATCGATTCTTCGGAATTCACCTTTTCTTCACGGATGATCTCATACATATCAGACGCTTCTTCTTTTTTCGCATGTTCTTTAATACTCGAAATCGCAACCGTAACAATCTTGTTTCCGAACCGGATCGTCATCTCATCACCTGCTGCTACCGTGCTACTTGCTTTCGCCACATTACCATTGATCGTAATCCGACCTTGATCGGCTACTTCTTTTGCAAGCGTCCGTCGTTTGATCAGACGCGATACTTTTAAAAATTTATCAAGTCTCATGACTGTTCCTCCTGCTTCGCTTGATGCCAGAGTGAATCTTGCTCTTCAAGCGTCATCTCAACGAGCGGTCGATCCGCTAGCTGTTCCATTCGCGTAAAGCGACGGATGAATTTATCATTCGTCTGTTGTAGCCCCTCTTCTGCCGAGAGACCAAGGTATTTCCCGACGAGTGTCATCGAAAACAGAACGTCTCCGAATTCACCTAGTCGTTCTTCTGGTGCGGCTTCCTTCAATTCACGTAACTCTTCGATTACTTTTTCAAGTGCACCCTCGACGTCACTCCATTCAAAACCGACTTTCGCCACTTTCTTTTGAATATCTTCTGCGCGCATCAAGGCAGGTGCTCCTTTTGTTACGCCATCGAGCAAGGAAGTCCGCTCCGGTTTTTCTTGTGCTTTGATGTCTTGCCAGTTCGAAACGACGTCTGCTGAAGAATCGACAATCGTTTCTCCGAAGACGTGTGGATGACGACGAATCATCTTATCACTGACGCTTCCGATGACATCTCGAATGTCGAAATACCCTTCATCTAGACCAATTTGTGCGTGGAGCATGACCTGTAAAAGGACGTCTCCTAGCTCTTCTATCATTAAGTTATCGTCCTGAAGGTCGATTGCTTCCAGTAATTCGTAAGATTCTTCGATTAAATGACGTTTTAAGGACTCATGTGTCTGCTCTTGATCCCATGGACAACCACCTTCTCCGCGTAATCGCGCGATGATTTCTTTTAATGTTGCGAAATCACGGTTCAACGTCTGCTCATCCGTGACAGGCGGAACATAAACTGTCGTCAAGTTACTGAGCGTCGTCACATGATCGAGTTCATATAACGGCACGCTTTGCACGGTTTGTTTGCTTGTCCCCGCTGCCGTGACCAAAGTGACCAAATGTTCGTCCGGATAACGTTCCATCAGCTGAACCTTTAAATCACCGGCGACGAGCGCATCATAGACTTGTCCAATAAGCAGATGTTGACGGATCTGTGCTTCATCGACGGCAAACGCCGTCGCATCAAGCAACTGGAATCCTTCAATCGGATCCACACCAAGCGCCGCGAACATCGGATCAAGAAAACTTTGTCCGCCTACAACGTCGACCGCGTCCGTCCGCTCTAATAACTGTTGGACGGTACTCTCAGCGACCAGTGGATGACCTGGGACGGCATAGATGATGTCCGTCGTCTTTGAGAGGCGAAGCAATTCCTCAACGATTTCTGTGTATACGTCTTCAAATCGACTATGTCGTTCGTAAACCGAGTCAAATGATGTAAAGTTCATTCCCTCTGCTGCGAGTTCTGAAACGACTGGATGATCCATTGTCCGCAAATAGACAGGCTGTGTCGTGTTTTTTAATAATCGATAGATGCCAAACGGCAATTGTTCGAGTTCGCCGACGCCAAGGCCGACGATCGTGATTCGGTGTGTCATATACTCCTCCTACGTTGGTACATCTGATATAACTTATCTCCTAAAGGCAACAGCGCCCACTCTTGTTCTGTTAATGCACGGACGCGTAATGCCATACTGCCATAAATGATGGCACCACCGACGACAAGGACGCCGACTTCGAGTGCCGCACCGATTCGTGTCTCAAGCTCAAACAGCTGGAAGAACGTTTCGATCAGATACAGAAACACACCCATGGCGAGCACAGGTAAGACCAGTCGTCGGTAGAACGTGTTTCCTGCCGATACGCGACCGAACTTTCGGTTCAATAAAGTCCATTGTGCTGCCGCCATGACGGCAAAGCCGCCAAATGTCGCCATACCCGCCCCGATCATACCATATCGGGGAATGAAATAGAGATTCAGAACGAGCTTCGCCCCTAATCCGACAAGAACACCAACGAGCGCATATTTTTCAGCATCGACCGACTGGAGACAAGAGATGATCATCATCGCAATCGAAGCGGCAAATGCCGTCGCCGCGAGCCAAATCAACCCTGCTGTTCCCTGGTCATCTTGATATAACGCAATATTGAGCGGACGCATCACACCCATCAGTCCGATTGTCGCTGCAGCGGCAATCAACAGACCGGAACGGAGTAATGTCTCGAGTTGTTGACGCATCATCTGCGGATCATGCTTTCGATATGCGGTTGATAAGGACGGAACACTCGCAAGACTCATCGACGTTGCAAAGAGAATTGCGAATTGGAGTAACGGATACCCACGATCGAGCACCCCTTTTTCAATTTTCGTCTCCGTCGTATTGCCAAGTAGATTGACGAATGTCAATCCATCGATCAATTGCATCAGCAATAAAGCAAGTGAGGCGATACTGACCGCCACCCCGCTTGTCACGAGCACTTTCCCAACCCGACGTACATGAATACCTGAAAACACAGGGCGACCGATCTTCCCTTTCGCAAAACGTAACAGGACGAATAACGAAACGATGCTGCCGCCGATTGCTGTCAGATGGGCACTGGCACCAATCCAGTACGGATCTGCCTGCATCGAGACGCCGATATAGGTCACGAGCAACAAGAGTCCGACACGGACGGCATTTTCAGAGACTTGGGATACAGCCGTCGGTCGCATCTCGAGATCTGCTTGAAACATGCCTCGCAGAACAGCAATCACCGGTAGTAAATAAAACGTACACGTCACCGCACGCAGGGGCACGACCAGTTTTGCATCGCCGAACCAGCCCGCGAGTGTCGGGGCAATCCACCATCCGAGCAGACCAAAAAAGACCGTCATCGCAAGTAAGACATAAAAAATCGACCAAAGGACTTCCCGTTTCTCATCCGGGTGGTGAAGCGTCAACTTCGCCACGATGACGGGCAGCGCATAAATTCCAAGCGCTGCCGCTATCGCGAATAAGGGATAGACCGTCTGATAGACATACAATCCGAAATCACCAGCAAGGTTCTGATACGGAATCCGGTAAAAGAAGCTGAGCAGTTTCGAGATATAACTAGAGATTGCAAGTAGTGCTGCGCCTTGCGCAATCGTTCGTCTATTCATCGTGCGACGAGCCGACGATCAAGCTCTGCTAGCAACTGTTCTGCCTGCATCGTCATCTGTTGCGTCGACTGCTTGTTGCGGTTCAGCGTCAAGACGAGTTTCTGTTCTTGTTGTCCCATCCCTAGACCACGTCCAAGCGGAACGGTCCACTTGACGAAGTCCGCCACGTCAAGCTGCTGTGTAGATTGGAGCGACAAGACGATCTCGATTTTCGGATCAGTTTGTTTAACGCGCTCGACACGCGCCCGCTCGGCAAAAATCCGCATCCGCGTCAATTGAATTAAACGCGCAACCTCATCTGGGAACTCACCGAATCGTTCGAGCATCTCTGTTTCAAGTTGTTCGAGACTGTCGACGGTATCGACATATTTCAAACGTTTATAAAACTCGATTTTCAGCTCGGAGTCCGTCATGTAGTGTGATGGAATATACGCATCAAGACTGAACGTGAACTCGGGAACGAATTTCTGAACGCGTTTTTTACCTTTCATCCGCTCTTTGCGTTCTTCAACCGCTTCTGCGAGCATCTGCGAATAAAGATCGAAACCAACGGAGTCGATGAAGCCCGATTGTTGGGAACCGAGTAAGTTCCCGGCACCACGAATCGATAAGTCACGCATCGCGATCTTAAAGCCGCTACCGAGCTCCGTGAATTCCTTAATCGCCTGCAGACGACTTTCCGCTACTTCCGTCAATCGTTTTTGCGGACGATACGTAAAGTACGAATAGGCGACGCGGCTTGACCGACCGACACGACCGCGTAATTGATACAGTTGGGATAAGCCCATTTGATCCGCGTCATGAACGATCAACGTATTGACGTTCGGAATGTCGATTCCTGTCTCGATGATCGTCGTACTGACAAGAACATCCGCGTCCCCTTCGAAGAACGCGATCAACTGACTCTCGAGTTCAGTTTCCGTCATCCGACCGTGCGCCGTGACAATCCGTGCTTCCGGTACGAGCGCGCGAATCTCCTCTGCCTTTCGCTCGATACCCTCGACCCTGTTATAAAGGAAGAACGCTTGTCCCCCCCGACCGAGTTCTCGCTCGAGTGCTTCCCGCATGACGATTCCGTCGTATTCCATGACATACGTCTGGACCGGATAACGGTTTTCAGGTGGTGTCTCAAGGACCGAGAGATCGCGGATCCCAATCATCGACATGTGCAATGTTCGCGGAATCGGTGTCGCTGTCAACGTCAAGACATCAACGTTCGTCTTCAACTGTTTCAGACGCTCTTTGTGTTTCACACCGAATCGTTGCTCTTCATCAATGATCAATAATCCGATATCAGCAAACTGGACGTCTTTCGACAGCACACGGTGTGTCCCGACGACGACATCGATCGTTCCCTCTTTTAGTCCTTGTTTCGTCGCCTTTAATTCTGCTGGCGAACGGAACCGGCTCATGACCGACACACGAATCGGCCATTCACTGAATCGCTCAAGCATCGTTTCGTAGTGTTGTTGTGCAAGGACGGTCGTCGGTACGAGTAACGCGACTTGTTTTCCAGACATGACCGCCTTGAACGCTGCTCGAATCGCCACTTCCGTTTTCCCGTATCCAACGTCGCCACATAATAGACGATCCATCGGACGCGGACGTTCCATATCCTTCTTGATTTCAGCGATCGATCGCAATTGATCGACCGTTTCCTCGTACGGGAACGAAGCCTCGAATGCTTGCATGTTATCGTCATCCTCTGGGAACGCAAAACCGACGGCAGCTTCACGAGCCGCATAAAGCTTGATCAACTCATCAGCAATATCTTCAACCGATTTTTGAACCTTCGCTTTGACCTTTTTCCATTCTGTCCCGCCGAGTTTATAGATCTTCGGCTCTTTTCCTTCAGCGCCGACATACTTTTGAATCAAGTCGATCTGATCGACAGGAACATACAACGAGTCCTCTCCCGCGTAAACGAGATGGAGATAATCCTGATGATTACCGGCTACATCAATCGTCTTGATGCCGTGGTATCGTCCAATCCCATGATGAATATGAACGACGTAATCACCTGTCTTCAATTCTTGGTAGCTCTTGATCCGTTCAGCGTTCGTCAGCTTCGTCGTCTGCTTCCGGCGACGCGCTGGTTGCTTGAAGACTTCTTCTTCCGTGATGACGACGAGACGCGCATTCGTCATCTCGAATCCACCATGGATTCCCCCAATCAGGATCGCGGGTTGACCACGAGTGATGCTTTCTTTCGTTACGATCGACGCTTCGACCCCATAGTCGGATAACGTCTGACGCATCCGCTCGGCACGTTCTCGGTTACTCGCTAAGAAGACCATCCACATGTCCGCGCGACGATATCGCTCGACTTCTTGCTTCAGGCGTTCCATCTGACCATGGAATGGCGCAATCGGTTTGATGCTGAAATGGATCGCCGCACTTTCCGGTACCCCGCTCCGGCGGGTCGGTAGGAGCGAGAGGTACAACAAGGGTTGTCCTTCAAAGACATGCGCCATCGGAACCGACAGGACGTAATCACTGACGCTTTGTCCGCGTTCAATGAGCGACGCCATCCATTCTGCTTCCTCTGCATCCTGGACTTCCGCCGCTTCTTCGACCCGTGCGACTTCATCGACGATCAAGACACTTCCCGTCACGTCTTGACGTAGCGTCGACGTGTAGAGGATCGGTGCATACTTCGCAAACTGTTTCGGACGATCGCCGTTTTCTAACAACTCGACGTCATAAGCAATTCCCTCTTCAAGTGCCGCGAGGACTTCCGTACTTTGGACGCGCTCTTTCGTCGCCTCATAAAGACGACGGACTTTTTCACCTGCGTCCTTCAACTGATCCTTCGTCGCGAAGTGTTCCGCCGCTGGCATCAAACATGCTTCTGCGACGACGCCAAGCGAACGCTGGGTCTCCGCATCGAATGTATAGATCGAGTCGACTTCCTCGTCGAATAGATCGAGCCGGTATGGGCGTTCGACCGTAAGCGGATAAATATCGATGATACTTCCGCGAACAGCAAACTCACCAGGCGTCGTCACGGTCGCTGTCCGTTCGTACCCCGCATCGACTAAATCCTGGACGAAGTCCGGAATCGATAAGATGTCGCCCGGCTTCACTTGTTTGACGTGTGACAGGAACGTCTGTGCATCAGGAACATATCGACGTAAACCGACGAGCGGAATGATCAAAATTCCGTCGTCCGTCGTCAGTAAACGATGACGGGTCTCGATCCGCGTCGCCCGCAGTTCTGGACTTGCGCCATAAGAAAGTTCTGCTGCTAACGTCTCATCAACCGGATAGAGCATGACGTCTTCTTCCGGTACGAGTTCAATCAAATCATCGTACAACTTTTGTGCTTGGAACATATTATGTGTCACGAGTACGAATCGACGTTTCGTCTCCTGATAAATCCCGGCGACGAACAACGCTTTCCCACTGTTCATCAGACCGGTGATCAACTGAGCGTTGACACCGTCCCGGAAGCGTTCCCGAACCGTCTTGATTTCAGGAATCGCTAGTAAGAGTTCTTGTAATTGTTTCATCTTCTTCCTCCTAAAACACGACAGCAAAAACGCTTTGGAACCCCAAAGCGTTGCGTTCAGTTATACCGATTCATCAAAGCGAGAAACGGTGTGTCTATGAAGTCCGTCGCTACATCGACAGACGCATTGAGTACGTGTTGCAGACTTCCTTGCTCCGCCTTCGAAAAATTCATTAACACCCAGTCAATGACTTGGATGGGTGCCGGTGGTCGACCGACGCCGAGCTTAAGGCGCTTGATCTCCTGCGTACCGAGGTGCTGGATCAACGACTTGACGCCGTTATGACCGCCTGCACTGCCTTTTGAACGCAACCGTAATTTCTCAAGCGGCAAGTCCAGATCGTCATAGATGACGAGCACATCTTCGACCGCGATTTTATAGAAATCAAGTAACGGTCGTACCGCTTCACCTGATAAGTTCATATACGTCAATGGCTTGACGAGCACGACACGTTCTCCGTTTATCATTCCCGTTCCGAAGAGGGCTTTAAACTTCGATTCTGAAAGCTTGATCCCGTGCTTCTCCGCTAAGGCATCAATCGCAAGAAAACCGATGTTGTGGCGCGTATTCGCATACTTCGCACCAGGATTCCCTAATCCGACGATACATTTCATATCGATTCCTCATTTCTATTAAAAAAAGTAAACGAACAAGGGTCCGATTTCAATAAACCGGACCACGTCGTTCGTATGCATCAAGCAATCAGCTGAAGAGCGGGCTGATTGATTTCTGTTCGTGTACACGGATGATTGCTTCTGCAAGCAAGCGTGCCACAGAGATTTGTTTGATTTTGCTTGCACATTCGCGTTGTGTCAAGTCGATCGTGTTCAAGACGACGAGTTCTTCGATCGCTGAGTTCTCGATTCGCTCCATTGCCGGACCCGAAAGAACAGGGTGTGTACAACATGCATAGACTTGTTTCGCTCCGTTTTCGATCAAAGCGTTCGCTGCAAGTGTGATCGTACCCGCTGTATCAATGATGTCATCGATAATGATGGCAATCTTACCATCGACTTGACCAACGATGTTCATGACTTCTGCGACGTTCGGTTTCGGACGGCGTTTGTCGATGATCGCGATTGGTGCTTTTAATTGTTCTGCTAATTTACGTGCCCGTGTGACACCGCCATGGTCTGGAGAAACGATGACGAGTTCGTTTGGATCGATGTTCTTTTTCTCGAAGTATGAAGCGAGAAGCGGTACACCCATCAATTGATCTACTGGAATATCGAAGAACCCTTGGATTTGTGCTGCATGGAGATCCATCGTCACGACGCGTGTCGCCCCTGCTACTTCAAGCAAGTTCGCAACGAGTTTCGCCGTAATTGGCTCACGTGAACGTGCTTTGCGGTCTTGACGCGCATAACCGTAATATGGAATGACGACGTTGATCGTCCGTGCAGACGCCCGTTTCAGTGCATCGATCATGATGAGAAGTTCCATCAGGTTTTCGTTGACTGGTTGGCTTGTCGATTGAATGATGTAAATATCATCTCCTCGGACACTTTCTTCGATGTTCATCGAAATTTCGCCATCACTGAAGTGTTTGACTGAACTTTCGCTGACCGGGATTCCGATGACTTTAGCGATTTCCTCTGCCAATGGTTTGTTCGAGTTGAGTGCGAAAATACGAATTTCATGTTCTAAGACAGTAGACATGTGTAGGTGGCCTCCATTTGTTTGGGTTTAGACGAGTAGAGCGACAAGTAATGAATTAACGATAATCAGGTTTCGTCGTTTGACGTTCCCGTGCGATCGCGAGACCGTTTTCCGGCACATCATCCGTGACGGTTGATCCGGCAGCAACAAGGGCGTTCTTGCCGACCGTGACCGGTGCAATCAAGTTGACGTTACAGCCGATGAAGGCATCGTCTTCAATGATCGTCTGGAATTTATTTTTTCCATCGTAGTTGACCGTGATTGATCCACAACCGAGATTGACGTTCTCTCCGATCGTCGCATCTCCGACATAGCTCAGGTGGGCTGATTTGCTACCTTCACCGAATGTTGATTTCTTGATCTCAACGAAGTTTCCGACGCGTGTGTTCGCACCGAGAACCGCTTGTTGACGTAAATGCGCGAATGGACCGACTTGTGCCGCTGGACCAATCTTGCTATCCGTGACGACGGATTGACGAACGATGGCGCCATCTGCCACTTCACTATTGCGGATATCCGAGTTCGGACCAATCGTACATTCTGAACCAATGACCGTGTGACCGAGTAATTGCGTTCCTGGATAAAGAACAGTATCTGAACCAATCGTGACGTCCGGTCCGATATACGTCGAAGATGGATCAACGAACGTGACACCTTGACGCATCCAGTACTCGTTCGTCCGTTTGCGCATCGATGTTTCTGCTTGCGCAAGTGCGACGCGGTCATTGACACCAATCGTCTCTTCAAACGTAGGTGCCGCATACGCTGCAATCGTTTCGCCTGCTGCCTTTGCAATCTCAATCACGTCTGGTAAGTAATACTCACCTTGTGCGTTATCGTTCTTGACCTGCTTCAGCGTCGCAAACAACATCTCGTTATCAAAGACATACGTACCGGTATTGATTTCCCGAATCGCGAGCTCTTCTGCATTCGCATCCTTATGCTCAACGATTTTCGAGACGTTTCCATCTTCGCCACGCACGATTCGTCCGTAACCTGTCGGATCGTCAGCGAGTGCTGTCAAGACGGTCACTTTTGCGTTCGTCTCCGTATGATGTTGTAACAATGAAGCTAGTGTGTCGCTCGTCAAGAGTGGTGTATCGCCACAGACGACGAGTGTTGCTCCCTGTTCGTTCCCGAGTACGGGTTCTGCCATTTGAACAGCATGTCCTGTGCCAAGCTGCTCACTTTGAAGTGCGTATTCCACCGATGTGCCAAGCACTTCTTTGACGGATTCCGCACCGTGACCGACGATGACGACCTGTCGCTTGACGCCGAGCGTCGCTAATTGATCGACGACGTGCTGTACCATAGGTTTCCCAGCGACTGGGTGAAGTACTTTGTAAAGCTTCGATTTCATCCGAGTTCCTTTACCCGCTGCTAGAATTACCGCGAAATGATTCATCCTTGTCGCTCCTCCACGTAAATTAGTGTTGATTTCGTTCTGAAATAGTACACTCGTTCCAACTATAACGAAAATGGCATCGTTATTCAATGATGGGACGAAGCGGAATTGAGGAAAAAACGATAAAAAAGACAGGTTTTCCCAAGAAGAGAAAACCTGTCTTTTTCTTATGCTTGATCTGTCGTTTGGGCAGAAGAGACTTCGTAACCGAGACCTTCTTCTTGATCCTCACGTGCCGCATAGGCTTCGAGTACTGAATCTTCGACCTTTTTTCGCATTAATGCATTGATTGGATGAGCGACATCCCGGAAGATACCTTCTTGCGTTCGTTTGCTTGGCATGGCGACGAAGAGACCACTGTTCCCTTCGATCACACGCAAATCATGTACCACGAATTCGTGGTCGAGCGTAATAGAGGCAAGTGCTTTCATTCGACCCTCTGCCACGACGCGACGAATTTTAACGTCCGTAACGTTCATTTTGTCCGCACCCCTTTAACCGTTGTCACAACTCTTCGTTGTCTACTTCTACTTACGGCTTAAAACAAACAAAGGTTTAGTCTTTCCCAATCTTTTTACGCATAATTTCCAAAAGTTTGATAATTACAGTATAGTTACAATCCATGCGGCTGTCAATTTCAGGTAGTCTCTGCTTCCGAGAAATAGTGATCGACGTTTCCACGCTTGACTTGAATTTGACCAAGATCGACGTCGACGTCCGCTAATTTCATTAAGCTGACGTATTCGTTGACCATCTTCTTCTCGGCACCCTCTGCCTCGATCAAGACACCCACACCTGCGACCTTTGCTTCGAACTCGCTCAAGAGACTCATCATTCCGCGAATCGTTCCGCCGGCTTTCATGAAGTCATCGATCAATAAGACGTTCGCTCCGCGTGGTAAACTTCGGCGCGCGAGTGCCATCGTCCGGATCGCTTTTGAAGATCCTGAGACATAGTTGATGCTGACTGTTGAACCTTCCGTGACGCGACTATCCGAACGCACGATGACGAACGGCACACCCAGTTGCTCAGCGACCGCATAAGCAAGTGGAATCCCTTTCGTCGCGATCGTCATGACGACATCGACTTTCTTTTGGCTAAAGACAGATGCAAACACTTGCCCCATTTGTTTGACCATCTTCGGATCCCCGAGTAAGTCCGTCAAATAAAGGTATCCCCCTGGCAACAGTCGATCTGGACGTGCGACACGCTCACATAGATCGTCAATGAACGGTAACGCCTTCTTACTGCTCCACGTCGGGATGAACATGACGCCACCCGCAGCACCTGGTACCGTGACGAGACGACCCGTTCCCTCATGTTCTAACATCTCGCTGACGATATCTAAATCTTCACTGATCGACGATTTCGCCGATTTATAGCGTTCTGCAAAAATCGTCAATGAGACGAGATGATGGGGATGGTCAAGCAAGTACCGCGTCATGTCGACCAATCGACCACTTCTCCGAATTTTCATTTGTTTTGTTCCACCTCTCCGTAATTCCGAATATTCAATAGTGAATATATCATTTTCATACGGATATTATCAATGGTTTTCGCCTAAAAGACGAACGACGTAGACTTCGTTACAAAAGCCACGTAATCCATTATAGAGACGTTGTGCCCGATTCTCATGTTCCGTCAACGCAAAGACCGTCGGACCACTTCCGCTCATTAAGACGCCTTCTGCGCCACAACTCGCCATGAATTCCTTGATTTGCTCGACTTCCGGGTGCATCGGCAACGTGACCGATTCGAGAACGTTCCCGAGTGATTGGCAAATACCTTGGAAATCCTGTGCCTTCACCGCATCGATCATCGCTTCGACGTTCGGACGTTTTGCCGTGTTCAAGTCGAGGGCACCATAGACGTCAGCCGTCGAGACACCAATCGTCGGTTTGGCAAGAACGACCCAACATGGGGGTGGTGAGACTAGTTTTTCTAACTTCTCTCCGCGACCCGTTGCGATCGCTGTTCCTCCCATGACACAAAACGGTACGTCAGAGCCAACCGCCGCGCCGACTTCCGCCAACTCTTCAAGCGTCAAACCGAGTTGCCATAACTCGTTCAAACCACGTAACGTCGCTGCCGCGTCACTGGAACCACCGGCAAGTCCCGCTGCGACCGGGATGTGTTTCTCTAAGAAGATTTCGACCCCTGTCTTGACGTCGTATTTTTCTTTTAAGATTGCTGCTGCTTTATACGCAAGATTACGTTCGTCATTCGGAACGTAAGCATGCTGGGCATTCATTCGAATTTCTCCTGACGGCAGCTCCGTCAATTCTAGACGGTCTGCCAAATCGACTGTCGTCATCACCATATGTACATCGTGATAGCCGTCCGGGCGCTTTGCCGTCGCATCCAGGACTAGGTTGATCTTGGCCGGAGCCTTTACAATAATCGTCATCGTGCCGTTCCTCCTCTAGTTCGTTTCCTGTAGGAATTGTATCAACCTTTCCACAAAAAAAGAAGCGAACATTTTGTCCGCTTCGGAAGGTAAGTTTACGAATTCGCAAATTCGATTTGTACGGAGTCTGTTAGCACGTCGGCGTAGCTATAAGAAACTCGCTCGACATTGTGGCGCTCTGCGTCTAGCTTGACTACAAACACCGAAGGATACGTCTCAACGAGCGTTCCGATTCGGGTTACGACCTTTTTACGACCGCCGCTTGCTTTTAGCGTCAGTCTTTCACCAACATGTGTTTCGAAAACATGTCTGATTTCGTTCAACGTCTTTGGCATACGCTTCACCTCACTAATATTTATTATAGCATATTAAATAAATATTAGAAAGGGGAAATATTATATCTGTTCTAATCGTATCCGTCAACGTTTTTTAATTGGCAAAAGTGCATCCGCTAACTGTGCGAATTCCTGCAGGCTGAGCGTTTCTCCGCGACGACGTGGTTCGATTCCGGCTTCTAACAATGCCGCTTCGACCGCCGCCTTTTCCGTCTTCCCGAAGTGGGTCGTCAAGTTATTCAAAATCGTTTTCCGACGTTGTGCAAAACTTGCTCGGACGATTTCGAAGAAGAGGGCCTCATCCTGTGTCTGTACCGCCGGCTCTTTTCGAATGTTCAAACGGATGACAGCTGAATCAACGTTTGGTGCCGGAATGAAGACTTGTTTTGGAACCGTGAAGCAGACTTCAGCTTCTGCATAATACTGAATCGCGATCGATAGAGAACCGTATGCTTTCGTGCCCGGTTTTGCTCCGATTCGTTCAGCGACTTCCTTTTGAATCATCATGACGAGCGTCCGAAACGGTGCTTTCGCTTCGAGAATCCGCATGATGATCGGTGTCGTGACGTAATACGGGAGGTTCGCGACAACAGCAATGTCAGTGATGCCTTCTTGCGTGAACTCTTCTGCGACGATCGTCGAAAGATCCAGTTCAAGGGCATCGCCGTGAATGACCTTCGCATGAGGATACGGTGAAAGTGTATCGTCAAGAATCGGTAGCAACCGTTGATCGATTTCAAGAGCGACGACTTTTTTCGCCTGTTTCGCTGATTGTTCCGTCAGTGAGCCGATTCCTGGTCCGATCTCGAGTACGCCGCTTTCAGGCGTTAATCCAGCTGCCCCGACGATGTTTCCTAATACGTTTAAATCGATTAAAAAGTTTTGTCCTAACGATTTTTTAAACGAAAAGCCATGTTTCGCTAAAATTTCCTTCGTCCGGTGCAATGTAGCAATGTCTTTCAAACTTCTTCCTCCTCTAATTGTTTCAACGCCGCTTCCCATTCTGCCCGCGTGATCCGAATCGATGCGACGCGTTTGACGAGTTGTTTTGCATTTGGTTCACCAATCGCAAGAATCTGACCGAGACGACGACGACGGATCGAGGCTGCTGGTCCACCAATCAAATCGGCTGCTAGAATCATTTCACGTGTCACTTCGGCAACCGGTGCTTCTTCCGTCTCATAGACAGCAGCGAGCGCCTCTTCGATTGCGGCAGGTGAGGCATGTTCTACACCGATTTTCCCTCGTTTATCTTTTGCTTGAGCTCGTGGAAGATAGGCATGTTTACAGCCTGGTACGCGCTCATTGATTCGGGCACGGATACGATCTCCTGGAAAATCAGGATCCGTGAAGATGATGACACCGCGTCGTTCCAGTGCCTTCTCGATGCGTTGCATCGTTTGTTCATTAACGGCTGAGCCGTTCGTTTCAATTGTATCGACATCAAAGACTTCTTGTAATCGTGTCGTATCATCTCGTCCTTCGACGACGATGACTTCTTTTAAGCGTTTCCGCATGATCTCTCCACCTTCTTCAAACACTCTCGTAATTGTACCTGTTTCCACGAAAAAAACAAGGAAGCGTCACGTGTCCGCTTCCGTTGCACTAGGAATGACCCAGACTTGCAGTTGTTTTCGACCGAACGTCTTCGCTGTTTGTTCTCCGTCGACCAAGACATCGATCTTATTGCCTTTGATGGCGCCACCGGTATCGAGAGCAATCGCAAGCCCCACTCCTTCGACGTAGACTTTCGTTCCGAGCGGAATGACTTTCGGATCAACCGCGATGATCGGCATCCCTTGATAGGTGATCGTATCCGTCACGTCATACCCGGTCGCGGTCAAGGCACGTCCGTTGTACAAACGACTGCCGTTCGAAGCTGGGTCGTTCGTATACGCCGTCGCTTCGACCATCAAGCTCTTCGCACTTGAAAAATCAAGATCTGCATCAGCTTTCGGTGTTTCGGCTAGTGGATTGGTCGCCTGCTCTTCGTTGAAGACTGGTGCTTCGACAGGTGTCTCAACCGGCTTGGTTCCAACTTTGACGACTTGTTTGATCGGTGTCTGCGTCACTTGATCACCAATCAGTTTTTTTTCTTTACTGAGACCGTCAGCGAGCGTCAATTGATACTTTTTCGTTCGGACACCCGGACGACCTGATGCCGTCACGAGTTGCTGACCTTCCGGTAGAGTTGGGTCCTCGACCTCTTCAATCTCAAACGGCACGAGCTGTTCTTGCGTCAACGTCGCACGACGTGTCGTGTTGACCGTGATCAACGTCCCTTCCGTCACGCGGGTATCGGGATCCGGAGCGACCCGGTCTTCCTTTTGCAGACGGATTCCTTCCCGTGCTAACAATTCCCGAACTGACGTCTCATACGTGTAGATTTGTCGGGCTTTTCCACCGACGACGAGATCAACGGGAAAAGCTTCCCGGTACCGAACTGTCATTCCGTTCGTCAACACAGCGTCAGACGACGGATAAATATCATCGGTATCCGCTTTTTTGATGCCGCGTTCTGCCAGCAAATCCTTCACTTGGCGTGCTTGCGTTCGAACGCGACGGGACTCACCGTAGCCCATGATCAGCGTGATTTCTTTCGCCCGCTGAATGACGATCAATCGTTTTTCCGGCAGGTCGGCACTGAGTGCCGGTTCAATCACATCATTGTCACGCGTCGTAATACCGGCTTCTTCAAGTGCTCCATAGACAGAGTCAGCTGTCGTTTCAATGTGTTGTTCTTGACCATCAATCAAGACAGTCACGGTTTGTGGATGATCCATCATCCCATAGACGAGTGCAGCCGCAAGTAGCAGGCTGCACCCGATCGTAATGAACGTCAACGAACGCATCATGGCAAACGGAAGACCCGTTTTGCATTTTCCGTCGTCGCTGCTTCGACGTCAGCGTACATCATGCCACGGAGCTGCGCGATCTCTTCGGCGACGAATCGGACGTAAGCCGGTTCGTTGCGTTTACCGCGGTGCGGTGTTGGTGTCAGGTACGGACAATCCGTCTCAACGAGTAGACGATCGAGCGGGACTTCCTGCGCGACACGTTTCGGCATCTTCGCATTCTTGAACGTAACGGGACCTCCGAGTGAAATGTAGAAGTTCATCGCCAGGCATCGTGGTAATAATTCAGCACTCATGCTGTAGCTATGCAGAATCCCGCCGACTTCTTTTGCATCCTCTTCTTCAAGGATCCGTAACGTATCTTCTGTCGCTTCCCGGTTATGGATGACGATCGGTTTTTTCTTCTGCTTCGCGAGCCGGATCTGTTTGCGGAAAGCTTCCTGCTGTACATCTTTCGGTGACGTGTCCCAGTGATAGTCGAGTCCGATTTCTCCGAGCGCAACGACTTTTTCATGATCCATCAACCGTTCGACCTTTTGGTACGCTTCCTCGTCAAAATCAATCGAGTCGACGGGATGCCAGCCGATGACCGCATAAAGATCATCGTACGCTTCGACGAGTTCCATCGCACGATCAATCGTCTTATGATCAAATCCGACGACGATCATCGGTGAGACACCGTTCGCGCGTGCCCGCTCGATCGTCTCGTGGACGTCGTCCGCAAATTGGTCTGCATTCAAGTGAGTGTGTGTATCGATTAACATAGCTGTTCGACTCCTTCTTTAAAAAAATGCCTGTGACATGAAGTCCACAGGCATCGGTTTTATTTTACGCTTGCGCCGTTCGCCATCGTTGACGGGACCGTCGCCAGTTCAAGTTTTCCTGCTTTTTCAGCAGCAAGGACCATTCCTTGTGAGAGTTCACCACGTAACGTGACCGGTTTTAAGTTCGCCACGACGATGACTTTTCGTCCGACTAAATCTTCCGGCTCATACCACTGAGCGATACCAGAGACGATTTGGCGTGTTTCTTTGCCCATATCGACTTGTAGCTTCAATAGTTTTTTCGCCTTTTTGATCTTTTCAGCCGTCACGACTTCACCGACACGTAATTCGATCTGGTCAAAGACATCGATTGTCGTTTCTGGACGAATATCTTCGTCTTCTTCTTCAACTTCTTCTTCCTCAACACGTGCTGCAGAAGCTTGACGCATCATGTCGACGATTGCTTCGACTTCTTCTTTGACGTCGAGACGTGGGAAAATCGGTGTCGCTGTACCGACTTTTGTTCCTGGTGTGATGTCTGCGAATTTCTCGAGCGCTGCCCAGTCCATCGCTTGTCCAGAGAGACCCAGTTGCGCGAAGATCTCTTTTGGTGAACGCGTCATGAACGGTTGCAACATGATTGCGACGTGACGCAAGACGCCGACGAGATGCACCATGACAGAACCGAGTTCCGCCGTTTTGGATTCGTCTTTTGCAAGCACCCATGGTTGTGTCTCATCAATGTATTTATTGGCACGGCTGATCAATTGCCAAATATTCGACAGTACGACAGAGAATTCCATGTGTTCCATCGATGCTTCGACTTTCGCGACCGTTTCTTTTGCAAGATCCGACAGTGTCGCATCAAACGGTGTCACGTTACCTGTATAGGCTGGGATCTCACCATCAAAGTATTTCGTGACCATCGCGATCGTCCGGTTAAGTAAGTTCCCGAGATCGTTCGCTAAATCATAGTTCATCCGCTCAACGAATGCTTCAGGTGTGAACATACCGTCCGAACCGAATGGCACTTCCCGTAAGAGGTAGTAACGAAGAGCGTCGAGACCGTAGCGATCCGTCAATGGAATCGGATCGACGACGTTCCCTTTTGATTTCGACATTTTTCCGTCTTTCATCAACAACCAACCATGTGCGAAGACTTTCTTCGGTAATGGGAGGTCAAGCGCCATCAAGAGTGCCGGCCAGATGATCGTGTGGAAACGAACGATTTCTTTTCCGACGAGATGGACATCTGCTGGCCAGTACTTATCGAAGTTACCGTGATCGTCCGTACCGTAACCGAGTGACGAGATGTAGTTCGTCAACGCATCGATCCAAACGTAGACGACGTGTTTTGGATTCGACGGGACTTGTACACCCCAGTTGAATGTCGTCCGTGAGACCGCTAAGTCTTGAAGACCTGGTTTAATGAAGTTATTGATCATTTCATGTTTACGTGATTCTGGCAAGATGAATGACGGATTCGCTTCAAAGTACTCAAGCAGACGGTCCGCGTACTTGCTGATCCGGAAGAAGTAACATTCTTCGCGAACGAGTTCGACCGGGTGTCCACTGTCAGGGCTCTTCCCGTCGACGAGTTGTGATTCCGTATAATACGTCTCATCCGGAATCGAATACCATCCTTCGTATTCACCTAAATAGATATCGCCTGATTCAAGAAGTGTCTCGAACACTTTTTCGACGACTTTCTTATGGCGTGGTTCTGTCGTCCGGATATAATCATCGTACGAGATGTCGAGACGATCCCATAAGACTTTAATCTGTTCGACGACACCGTCGACGAATGCCTGTTCTGAAATCCCTGCTTCTGCTGCTTTTTCCTGGATCTTTTGACCGTGCTCATCGCTACCTGTCAAATACCGGACGTCGAATCCTTGAAGTCGTTTGTATCGTGCCATCGCATCTCCAGCCACCGTCGTGTACGCGTGACCGATATGTAGTTTTGCACTTGGATAATAAATCGGGGTCGTGATATAAAATGTCTTTGCCATGTTATTCCTCCGTTCTCTGATTTCCATCTTCATTATAGGCTATTATACGCTGTTACGGGACTGATGTCGAAACTCACTTTTTGTCGAATCGAAACATTTTTTGACATCAGACATCAAATTACAAAAAAACACACTCTATAGTTTCATTTCCTTTAAAAAGGGAAAATGTATTAATAAATCGTTTCAAATATGGTGTTTTTGAGAAATAAATGACATTTTGATTTCAAGCTATTCAGATTGGTTGACTACTTTTGGAAAGTCTAGTATTCTACATTCTATAGAAACGATGTCGAATTTTGACGATTTTTCAAAAGAAAAAGAGATCCATGACATCAAAGGAGGAACAACAAAATGAAATCAACAGGTATTGTACGTAAAGTAGACGAGCTCGGTCGTGTCGTAATTCCAATCGAATTACGCCGTACACTTCAAATTGCAGAAAAGGATGCCCTCGAGATTTATGTCGACAACGAACAGATCATCCTTAAAAAATATAAACCAAACATGACTTGCCAAGTAACAGGAGAAGTATCAGAAGATAACTTCAAATTGGCTGATGGTAAATTGATTCTTTCACCAGATGGCGCACAACGCGTTCTCGTTGAATTAAAAGATTTCCTCGATCGTCATTACGCAAGCAACGAATAAGCAAAAAAGGAAGCTCCTGACGGGGCTTCCTTTTTTTAATCTGCTTCGTGAAACGCGAGGTACAGTTCCTGACGATCCAGTCCCCGTTCCTTGGCGACACGCTTCAACGCCGCGTTCGGCTTTTCGCCTTCCTCGATATACCGACGGATTTGCTCGAGCGGATCACTGTCTTGGATGACCGCATCCGGTCGTTCTTCGTTTGATCCTTCGACAAGGACGACGAACTCACCCCGAACGTCTTCTGCTGCCCAAGCGCGTAATTCACTCACGCTCCCCCGAATGTATTCCTCATACCGTTTCGTTAGTTCCCGGGCTAACGTCACCTGGCGATCACCAAGCACTTCCTCGATCCCTTGCAACATCTCTTTCAATCGATGCGGTGCTTCATAAAAGACGAGTGTTCCGGTTTCGTATTTCAACTGCTCCAACGCTTCACGGCGTTCTTTTTTCTTCCGTGGCAAAAAGCCGTAATATAAAAAGCGTTCCGTCGATAATCCGGACGCGACAAGAGCGGTCAACGCAGCGTTCGCACCCGGAAGAACGATGACAGGGATATCTGCTGCAATCGCTTGGCGGATCAAGTCGCTTCCCGGGTCCGAGATACCCGGCATACCGGCGTCGGAGACGAGGGCGATTTGCTTTCCTGCTTCTAAGTCAGCGAGGAGTCGTTCGCCGCTTGTTTGTTTATTGTGTTCATGGTAACTGACAAGCTTCGTCTCAATCGAAAAATGTCGAAACAGTTTCATCGTCTGCCGGGTATCTTCTGCTGCGACGATATCGGATTCCTGTAAAATCCGGACGGCCCGATACGTCATGTCTTCTAAATTGCCGATGGGTGTCGGAACGATATAGAGACCGGCTCCTTGCTGTTGATAGCTACTCGTCGCTTTCATGAGGTTCCTCCTTGAATCAAACGTTCTTTTTGTGAACGGGTTAATTGTTTAATCGCATATTCCCGCTTCATTGCCTCTGACTTCGTCGCAAAAACTTCCTGATGAACGAGGACGACCGGTAGACGGGCACGTGTATACTTCGCACCCTTACCTGCGTTATGTGTCGCGATGCGTTGCGTGACGTCTACCGCGTAACCCGTATAATACGTATCATCTTGGCAACGAACGATATAGACTGCATGCTCAGACATCGAACAGTTCCTTCATCTGAGCCGCATACGAGTTGTCCGCTTCATAGACGATGAATGGGGGGAGCACCTTCAGTCCAGGTTTTGCATCCTTGATTCCCTCGATCAACAGCATGTTTGCTTCCTTTCCTGCTTTCGGATAAATCAGCTGCATCCGTTTCGGTTCCAAGCGATACGCCCGCATCAAGGTAACGATATCGAGCAGTCGTTCCGGTCGATGGACGAACGCTGCCTTTCCACCTTGTTTCAACAAATCAGATGCACCTCGAATGCAGTCTTCAAGGGTACAGAGGACTTCATGTCGTGCAATCGTATAATGTTCACTTTGGTTTTGGTTCGATGTCTCGTTTGCTAAAAAATATGGCGGATTACAGGTGACAGCATCATAGATGCCGTATCCAAGACGCGTACCCGCCTCTTTGACGTCCCCTTCAATCATCTCAATCCGGTCGTTCAGTTCATTCAAGGTGACGCTTCGTCGTGCCATCTCCGCTAGTCGCGGCTGGATTTCAAGACCCGTGATCTGCCCTTTCGTCCGGTAGGATAAAAAGAGTGGAATTGCACCGTTTCCTGAGCAGAGATCGGCAATCCGTCCTTGTTGAATCGGAACCCATGCAAATCGTGCGAGCAGTGCCGCGTCGAGTGAATACGAGAAGACGGATGGACTTTGAATGATCTTCCCTTCTTGTCCTAAGAGATAATCAAGTCGTTCGTCTGGTAATAGTTCAAACATGTCGTGCCTTCCTTTCCGAAAAAAAGACTGACTCATGTAGAAGTCAGCCTCTCAATGTTTCGTTAACATGGATAAGCAGAAGAGACAATCGCCGTCTTTTCGTACTTGTCCATAATGCAAGTTACAGATGTGGAACCCCTCCTGGTACAATCGTCCGAGATTATCGTAGCCCGCACCGACGCCCGCTTCCGCTTCTTCCGCTTCCGTGACCGGCTGTTGTTCATCGCGTTCGACTTTTTCCCGAAGATGATGATTCTCCAGATACAGATGTTGGTTCTCTTCCATCATGTAAGCCAGCTGATCCTTTAACACGCTCAGATGCTCAGTCAGCAAATGAATCTGTTGCTCAATCGCATCGACACGCGTAATGATTTCTTTTTTATCGACTCTCTCCACGCGTATGCACCCCGTTATTCTTTTGGTCGTTTTGGTTTTACGGCACCAACAGATAATAGTTCTTCCATTGAATACGTCAAGACGCGGGAACGATCTTTCAGTTCGATTTGAACGACTTGATCGAGGATGTTCAAACCAACGACGCGTCCTTCGCCTTCAGGTACTGTCAAACGTTTTCCGTAGTCCGGCAAATCACGGCGCATTTCTTCATACGTATCATTCTCGTATTTCAGGCAGCACATCAAACGACCACATACTCCTGAAATCTTCGTCGGATTCAACGACAGGTTTTGATCTTTTGCCATCTTGATCGAAACCGGTTCGAACTCACCGAGGAAAGATGAACAACATAAGACACGACCACACGGACCGATGCCTCCCAGTAACTTCGCTTCATCCCGAACACCGATTTGACGGAGTTCGATACGCGTCCGGAAGACTGCCGCTAAATCTTTGACGAGCTCACGGAAGTCAACACGTCCTTCTGCCGTGAAGTAGAAGATGACCTTATTACGGTCAAACGTGTACTCGACATCGACCAATTTCATATCGAGTTTATGTTCACGGATTTTTTCGACACATACCGCATGCGCATCAAGCGCTGCGACTTTATTTTCGCGGACGATCATTGCATCCTTATCGTCAGCAATCCGAAGAATGGATTTCAGTGGCAACACCACATCTTCTTCGTCCATTTGTTTATCGGCGATGACCACTTCGCCATATTCAATGCCCCGTACCGTCTCAACGATGACTGCTTGTCCTCGTGATAATGACTCTTGTCCAGGTGCAAAATAATAAATTTTGCCCGCTTCTTTAAAGCGAACGCCTACTACTTCTAGCATGTCGCTCTACCCTTTCTGTAAGTCAAACATGAGACGCTCAACTGTTAATTGGGGATTAACATTCGCTTCGACCCGTCTTACTGCCGCAAGCACAGCTTGCAACCAGCGGGTGATCGTCGTCTGGCTCTTGGACCCCATCTGTTCAAGTTGGGGTTTACTATTCGTATAGGTCATACCTTCCCACGCCGGATTCAGTTTCAGACGTAAGACATCCTCGAAGAAACAGGTGACGAGTTCAAGACCGATTCGGACATCCTGACGGTTCTTGAATTGTCCCATCCATTTCTCTTGTACGAACAGTGGTAAATCAGCCGGACGATTCGCTAATTCCTCCATCAATTGTAACACTGACGCTCGCGCATTTACAAACCAGTCTTCGAGTAATGCTTCTTCTGCATCCTCGACTTTTGGATAGACACGCGCTGCCAATTGCGTCAACTCGTGGTCCCGTCCCGTTTTTTCAGATAAAACCTCGCCAATCATTTGACGATCCGCTGGACGAAAACTTAATAACTGTCCCCGCGATCGAATCGTCGGTAAAAGGAGTTGGGGTTGATTCGTCAACAATAAGGCCACTTTTCCTTCGCCTGGTTCCTCAAAGAACTTCAGCAAACTGTTTGCTGCCTGGGGAGTCATCTTATGGGACTGGGTAATGACATAAATCTGACGATCGCCTTCAAGTCCTCGGAGTGAGAGATCATGCATCAATTGTTGAATCTGTTCTTTTTTGATGGTCGCGCCATCTGGTTCGATTTCATAATAATCGACCAAGTTGCCACTTTCCATCCGCCGACAGCTACGACAGACACCACATGGCTCTACATCAACCGGGGCCTCACAAAAAAGGCTTTTCGCGAACAAGTGAGCCGCTTCAAGTAGAAGCGGCTCATAGTCTCCGGTGAAGATATAAGCGTGATTGATTCGATCGTTTCGTAACGAATTTTGAAGAATCGTCGAAATGACCGATTGTGTCTGTTCCAGTTCATGAAACGTCTGCATCAGAATTGATGAAACCCTTCGATTGGCAAGACGAAGACCGTTGCCCCACCTACTTGGACTTCAACAGGGTACGGGATATAAGAATCGGCATGACCACCCATTGGTGAGATTGGAGAAACCATCTGTTCGCGGCTTGAACAGTTCTTTTTGATCAATCGCAACAAATCATCGAGACGCTCACTCTGTACACCAATCATGAACGTCGTGTTCCCTTCTTTAAGAAAACCACCTGTCGTTGCCAGTTTCGTTGCTCGGAAATCATGCTCGACAAGTGCTTCCGCCAAACGTAAGCTATCTTTATCTTGAACGATCGTAATGACCATTTTCATGAGAATCTCTCCTTTTCTTCTAAATAGGTAATGACATCTTCCACTAAGTCCTGATGAATCGCTTCAATCGATCGATTGGCTTGTACGATCTGCACCCGTTCCGGATCCGATGCTGCAATCTGTTGGAAACCTTCATAGACGCGGGCACGAAACGCATCATCTCGCTGCTCGATTCGATCAAGTGCTCCCCGGTCCATCATTCGTTTTTTAGAATCCGTTACCGTTAAATCAAATAAATACGTTCGGTCTGGCGCTAACCCACCTGTTGCAGAATCGTTGATTTGACGCACGAGATCAATCGGATGTCCAAGACCATACCCTTGATACGCAAGTGACGCATCAACGAATCGGTCACATAAAACGATTGTGCCTGCCTCTAACGCTGGTCGAATCAATTCCTCGACATGCTGGGCACGAGACGCTGCATACAACAGAATTTCTGTCATCTCTTTCATCTCTTCAAAATCAGGATTCAAAATCAACGAACGAATTTCGTTCCCAACGCGTGTGCCACCTGGCTCACGGGTCATCATGACGTTATAGCCTTTTTCTTTTAACACATCACTAAGCAATTGTAGTTGTGTCGTTTTACCGGCACCATCCGGTCCTTCGACAGTAATGAACGTACCTTTCATCCTTCAAACCCTTCCTCTATGACGCGTAACGCTCCTCGTTGCAATTGTTCGCCCCCTTGCAAATGAACGGCTACGGTTTGATAATGTCGTAAACGTAGTACCTGTTCCGCCGTAATGCGTTCGCCTCTGACGATCAACGGAATACCTGGCGGGTACGGAATAATCGTTTCGAGTGAAACATGACCGATACACTCATCCAGCTGACGGAACGTACCTGTTGCTTGTTCTAACTGTTCATAAGAACAAGCTAAAGCAGATACCTGTATTTTACCCATAATTGGTTGCTCGATATACCTTTTCAAAGGAATTCCTTCTGATTTCATCATTTGAATGGCTCGTTCGACACGGTGGACCCAGTCATTCTGCTCAGACTTTGTGAGCGGACGAAGTGGCAAAATACAGACGGCGTAATCCCCTAGAGCAAATTCCGCATCGAGTTGAACAGCTCGTAACGCGTGCAGTAACGCATCTCCTGAATATCCCTCATACGTTAATGTCATTCGTGACCAATCATCGAATCGAAGAACCGTCATATGATCGAATCGTTGAAGTGCTTCGATGAATGCATCATGACTAGCTTGAACTTCTGACATACCTTTAACTGTCCATTGTTCACGATAAGAACGGGCATAGTCTAATGAAGCGAGCAGTAAATATGAAGGGCTCGAGGTCTGAAACGCTTGAAGTGCTCGCTGTAATTTCCTTCTCATCTTTTCCGAAAATCGTTCATGCATCCATGCTCCCATTGTCAGTGCTGGAAGTGTTTTATGGGCAGACTGGACAACAGCAGTTGCTCCTAATTCAAATGCAGAGCGTACACCAAATGCTTCACCGAAGTGTGCACCATGTGCTTCATCCACTAATAAAGGGAGCCCGTGCGACGCTGTGAGCTGAACGAGTGACGTGATATCAGCTGCTTCCCCGTAATAGGTCGGTGAAGTGATAAACACGCCGACTCCTCCTGGGTATTTCGTAAACGCTTCCTTTAATGTTTCACGTGAAACATGTCCACTGATTCCCGTTTCCTCATGGATGTCTGGTTCAAGAAAGATCGGTTCGATCCCCAGCCATTCTAACGCATTGAACACCGATTTATGGGAATTACGCTGTACATAAACACGCTCTCCTCTTGTTGCTGTAGCGGCAAGCATCGCCCAGTTCCCAACGGTCGAACCATTCACAAGGAAATGACTCGCTTTTGCACCGTAGACTTTTTGCAGCAAAGCTATCGCGTCTGCAATGGCCTCTTCCGGATGATGAAAATCATCTAGACCAGGTAATTCTGTGACGTCCCATTTAAAGAAGTCAGGAAGAGGTGTCAATGTCCCATTCTTATGACCAGGAACATGCCATGAGATGGGCGTTCGATCTAAGTGACGTTGAAGTGCATGTACAATAGGAAGTTCGTGTTTCATGAAAAAACTCCTTTTCCTCTAAAGTGATCACACAAAAAGACCGACCTGCAATCTGCAGATCGGTCAAGTGCCTGGCAACGTCCTATCCTCACAGGGGGAAGCCCCCA
>NZ_JADOYC010000009.1:0-1130 GCF_015645365.1 Exiguobacterium abrahamii | reverse complement strand
GCCGAACACGGAAGTTAAGCACTTGAACGCCGAAAGTAGTTGGGGGCTTCCCCCTGTGAGGATAGGACGTTGCCAGGCTTTTGTTTTTTTAATAAAACAATTGACAGACTTACATAGATGTTTTATCATTATAGAAGTCGTCACCTTATACTTAAACGGTCCTGTGGTGTAGCGGTTAACATGCCTGCCTGTCACGCAGGAGATCGCGGGTTCGAATCCCGTCAGGACCGCCATTTTAATATCGGCTTTGTAGCTCAGTTGGTAGAGCAAAGGACTGAAAATCCTTGTGTCGGCGGTTCGATTCCGTCCAAAGCCACCATTTCTTTTGCCGGTGTAGCTCAGCTGGTAGAGCAACTGACTTGTAATCAGTAGGTCGCGGGTTCGACTCCTGTTGCCGGCACCATTTTTTATTGTGGCGATTGTGGCGAAGTGGTTAACGCACCGGATTGTGATTCCGGCATTCGTGGGTTCAATTCCCATCAGTCGCCCCATTTTTTAACTTCATATCATTTATGTGTCATTAGCTCAGTTGGTAGAGCATCTGACTTTTAATCAGAGGGTCGCAGGTTCGAATCCTGCATGACACACCATTTTTATGCGGGTGTGGCGGAATTGGTAGACGCGCTAGATTTAGGATCTAGTGTCTTTGACGTGGGGGTTCAAGTCCCTTCACCCGTACCATTTATATGCGGAAGTAGTTCAGTGGTAGAATACGACCTTGCCAAGGTCGGGGTCGCGGGTTCGAATCCCGTCTTCCGCTCCATTTATATTTGAATAGCATTATGCGGTCGTGGCGGAATCGGTAGACGCGCTAGGTTGAGGGCCTAGTGGTGGCAACATCGTGGAGGTTCAAGTCCTCTCGACCGCACCATATGATGCACCCTTAGCTCAGCTGGATAGAGTACTTGACTACGAATCAAGGGGTCGGGAGTTCGAATCTCTCAGGGTGCACTTTTCGGGAAGTAGCTCAGCTTGGTAGAGCACTTGGTTTGGGACCAAGGGGTCGCAGGTTCGAATCCTGTCTTCCCGACCATTATTTTCATACGAAGTACATTGGACTTTGAAAACTGAACGATGAGGCAAAAATCGTATTCTACGGAATACAAAAACGAATGAAGCGCAAGCTTCGT
>NZ_JADOYC010000008.1:0-184642 GCF_015645365.1 Exiguobacterium abrahamii | reverse complement strand
CCGAACACGGAAGTTAAGCACTTGAACGCCGAAAGTAGTTGGGGGCTTCCCCCTGTGAGGATAGGACGTTGCCAGGCATTTAATTTATTCCGCAATAGCTCAGTGGTAGAGCAACCGGCTGTTAACCGGTAGGTCGTAGGTTCAAATCCTACTTGCGGAGCCAATGGCCCGTTGGTCAAGCGGTTAAGACACCGCCCTTTCACGGCGGTAACACGGGTTCGAATCCCGTACGGGTCACCATTATACTTTTTGTGCCGGTGTAGCTCAGCTGGTAGAGCAACTGACTTGTAATCAGTAGGTCGCGGGTTCGACTCCTGTTGCCGGCACTGTTTTTCTCAATTGTATAAGTTTCCTAGACAAACTGGGGGGGTAGCGAAGTGGCTAAACGCGGCGGACTGTAAATCCGCTCCCTCGGGTTCGGCGGTTCGAATCCGCCCCCCCCCACCATGTCGAGCCATTAGCTCAGTTGGTAGAGCATCTGACTTTTAATCAGAGGGTCGCAGGTTCGAATCCTGCATGGCTCATTTCTTGCGGAAGTAGTTCAGTGGTAGAATACGACCTTGCCAAGGTCGGGGTCGCGGGTTCGAATCCCGTCTTCCGCTTTTTCTTTCGGGGCCTTAGCTCAGCTGGGAGAGCGCCTGCCTTGCACGCAGGAGGTCAGCGGTTCGATCCCGCTAGGCTCCACCAATTTTATTTAAAGATCTTAAGCGAGTTTCGTTCGTCTTAAGTTTTTTTTATATGAAATGCCAAGCATAACCAGAGTACGTACGCAAGAACACCGTGATTCCCTTCACGGTGTTTTTTTGTATATTCATGCGTTTTTTTGTTGAGTTGAACCACTTGTTTGTTACCGCTTACAATACATGTAGAAGTGACTATGACATAGGGGGAATATCGTATGAACATCGCGTATATCAGCGTACCGTACCGTTATGGACAAGGAAAGCCAGGCACTGAACATGGACCTGCAGCTGTCGAAAAAGCGGGTCTACTCGCGACACTCGAAGCACGGGGACAAGAAGCAGTACGCTACGGGGAAGCGGCTGTCTTATCCGAGGATGCAGTCCGGGAAGAAGATCCGAAGCTGAAACGTCTTGAAGGCGTCGTCCACACGACGAATGACCTGCACCTGATCGTACGTGACGCGTTATCGGAACAACGTTTTCCGTTGTTAGTCGGTGGCGATCACAGCATGGCGATCGGAACGATTGCAGGGCTTCGTCAGACTGTACCACGTCTTGGCGTCATCTGGTTCGATGCACACGGTGATTTGAATACACCGGAAACATCACCGTCTGGTAACATCCACGGTATGCCGCTCGCTGTAGCCCTTGGGGAAGGACATCAGCGTTTAACGGAAGTCGGAGGAACAGATGTCAAGCTGCAACCGGAACATCTCGTCTTCATCGGATTACGTGACGTTGATCCAGGCGAACAAGAGCTGATTGATCGTCTTGGTATTCGTGTCTATGATATGGAAGCGATCCGAACTCGGGGAATGGACGCGATCATGGAAGAAGCGATTGCCTATTTGAAGGAAACGACGGATGCGTTCTATCTTAGCTTCGATATGGATGGTCTCGATCCATCGCTCGTCGTCGGTACAGGAACACGTGTCGCTGACGGTATTTTCTTAGACGATGCGAAGACGGTGCTCAAGCATTGCGCAACGGCAGAAGACTTCATTGCAGCTGAATTCGTTGAAGTGAATCCGTTACTTGAAGAAGGAAACGGAACAGCAGAACTTGCAAATGAACTGATCGGAGATCTACTTTTGGCAATGGAAACACATCGCTTAGTAAAATAATGGATAGAACTTGAACTCTTTTCATCGGGGTTCAAGTTTTTTTTGTTACAATTTAAAAGGAGATGAAACATTTATCGGTCGACTTCGTATAAGAGATTGACCGCATAGAGCGGGGGGTATTCAAAGTGGAAGAAACGACACTACGCTTAATTGAGCGAGTGAAACAGGGAGACCGTGATGCATTCGCGGCACTTGTTGATCTATATAAGGAAGGTGCCTTTCTTGTGGCTTTCCGTGTCTTGCGCGATCGAATGGAAGCGGAGGATGCGACACAAGAAGCCTTCATCCGTGTATTTACGAAGATTGATTCGTATAATGCACAATGGAAGTTCCGGACTTGGTTGTACCGAATCGTCACGAACGTATCGATTGACCGATTACGGAAAAAGAAACCTGATTATTCTCTTGATGCTGAGATGTCAGGTACTGAAGGACTGACATTGTATTCACAACTCGAGAGCAAGGACACCTTGCCGGAGGACCAAGTGGTCGATAACGAGCAACGAAACGAAGTCGGGGACGCGATTGCAGCTTTACCAGAAAAATACCGTGTCCCACTCGTCCTGAAATATGTAGAGGATCTTTCGCTAAAGGAAATCAGTGAAATGATCGAATTACCTGTCGCTACTGTCAAAACTAGAATTCATCGTGGACGAGAAGCGCTGAAGAAGCATTTTGCCAAACGATGAGAAGGAGGAACTCACCATGTCACGAGAGCATGTACATGAACGGATCCAGGATTATTTAGATCAAAACCAACCACCTGAGGAATTCGAGCGATTAGAAGCAGAGTTACGAGAAGTAGACGCGATGGACGAGTTCGAAGAGTATCGGCTCCTTGATGCTCGACTGCGTCAACTTCCAGCGCCTAAATTATCGGCAGATTTTACATCCCGCGTGCTGGCACAATTGCCCGACCAGGTGGAGACGCCAAGCGCTGCTTTGCTGCACCAACCGCAACCATCTCGTTTTGGAGGGAAGATGAAGCAGTACCCATTGCTCGCGGCAGCGGCTGTTTTCTTACTCTTGTCGGTCGGTAGCCTAGGTGGTTATATGGCACAAGAAGAACATGACTTATCCTATACGAATGCACCAGGTATCGTCGCTCAAAATGGCGAGGTCGTCGTTCCGAAAGGTGTCACGGTCGATCAAGATCTATATGTAGAAGGCGGGAACGTCCGAATCGAAGGGAAAGTCAATGGTGACGTCATGACCGTTGACGGGAAAGCGTACACGGCGAGTGCCGGTAGCGTGACCGGAGAAATCAAGGAAATTGATCAATTATTTGAACGCGTATGGTACGGAATCAAGCGTCTATTTCAATAATCAGCTGGGACGAGTCGAACTCGTCCCTTTGTGCTATAATGGAAACTGTTTAAATCAGATGAGTTAGGGGGCACGGTTGGTGAATTACTTCAGCTGGCAACCACTTCAATTTCAATTGTTGAAACTGGGAGAAAACGTACATTGGTACGATTATATTAATGACGTGATTGATATCGCGGTCGTGACGTTCGTCATTTACCGTCTCATGATCATCGTCAAAGGAACAAAAGCGGTCCAGCTCATCAAAGGGATCTCGGTCATTTTGATCAGTTGGTTCTTGAGTGGCTTTTTTGGACTCAAAACACTGCAATTCTTATTGAATCAAATCATCACCTATGGGTTACTGGGGATCATCATCATCTTCCAACCCGAACTTCGGCGTGGGCTGGAACACTTGGGACGAACGAGTAAATTTTTCTCACGTAGTGCGGTCAGTGATGAAGATGAACAAGTTCGAATCGTCGATGCACTCGTATCGTCTGCTCAGTACATGTCAAAACGGCGTATTGGGGCACTCGTGACGATTGAACGGGAGACCGGACTGAGTGAATACGTGGAGACGGGTATTCCGCTCGGCTCACAAATCACGAGTCAGTTGCTGATCAACTTGTTCATTCCGAATACACCCTTACATGATGGCGCCGTCATCGTCCAGCAAGGCAAGTTAGCAGCAGCCGCTTGTTACTTACCGCTGTCTGAGAGTGCACATATCTCAAAAGAGCTTGGAACACGTCACCGTGCTGCCATCGGTGTCAGTGAGGTGACGGATAGCGTCACGCTCGTCGTCTCGGAAGAAACGGGTGGTGTCTCACTCGCCATCAATGGACGGCTGTACCGGGAACTCGACGAAGAATCCTTACGGACGAAGTTACTTGAGACGATCGTCAAGGTCGAACCGACGAATACTTCCTTCTTGAACTGGATGGGGGCGAAAAAATAATGTTCGAAAAGTGGTTCAATGAACGCTGGTTTTTACGCATCGTTGCCGTCGCCTTAGCTGTCATGTTGTATTTGATGGTCGCAGGTTCGAATACGACGGGAAAAAGTGATGCCGCTAGTCTATTACCGATCGCAGGACAAGGTTCGACGAAATTTGACGTACCGGTCACGGTCCAGTATGATGAATCGCAGTGGGTCGCCTATAATATTCCAGATAGTATGGAAGTGACCGTCAAAGGGCCTTCGAGTAGTTTGACGATGCTCCGGCTCGTTCAGGATTTTGGATTATCGATTGATTTGAAGGGACTCGACCCTGGCTATCATCGTGTCCGTGTCACAGCAACCGGCTTCGGAAAAGATGTCGAGGTGACACCGAAACAGGAGACGATTGAAGTTTTCCTCGATAAGAAGATTACAAAGGAAGTACCGGTACAAGTCGCCTTACTCAATAAAAACAAAATCGCTGAAGGATATGTCGCTGGAGAAGCGCAACCGAACCAACAAACTGTTGAAGTCACGGGAGGCGCAGAGAAGTTACAGGCGATTTCAGCAATCCAAGTACCGATCGATGTGACCGGTCGGGCAGAGACGTTCAAAGAGACGTTCAATGCTAAAGCGACTGACACGAACGGAAATACGATCAGTGCATCTTATCAACCGGAACAATTAGAAATCACAGTACCGATCTATAAGGAAAGTAAGACGGTACCGATTAATGTGAAGACAAAAGACAACGTCAAAAAAGGGTATACCGTCGTCAAGATCGTTCCCGTCACGACGGAAGCTCGTCTATATGGAACAAAAGAAGAATTAGAGCGCATCGGTTCTGTTGATACGGAAGCAGTCTCGCTCAAAGGATTGACGAAGACGACCGAAAAAACCGTCAAACTCGTCGAACCAGAAAACGCGACGGCGATGGATCCGACACAGGTCACCGTCAATATCGTCGTCGAAAAAGAAAATGCCAATTCGACGACAGAAACCGTCGAGGATCGAGCGGAGAAAACAATTCCAGGTGTGACGGTCACGTTGAATGGATTCGATGAATCAAAGTATACGATTGATTACAATCAAACGATTGATGTCGTCGTCCGCGGGAAAGAATCTGATTTAGCATCGATTGATGCGACGGATATCAAAGCGGTCATCGACGTGACAGGATTAAAAGAAGGAACGCATGGATTGCCGATCTCGTATCAGACATCAAAAGCCTTTGATGTCCTGCGTCCGGATAATATGGATGTCACATTAAAAGCAATTCCCCGGACATCGATTCCGACCAATTAAAACAAATTAGTGAAATGAGGAAATAACACATGGGTAAGTATTTTGGAACTGACGGCGTACGCGGCGTCGCAAACGTAGAATTGACACCGGAACTTGCGTATCGCCTCGGTCGAACAGGTGGTTACGTGTTGACGAAACACGAAAGCACACGACCAAAAGTCTTGATTGGACGCGATACACGTGTATCTGGTCAAATGCTTGAGAATGCACTCATCGCGGGTCTGTTATCAATCGGTGCAGAAGTCATGCGTCTTGGTGTCATCTCGACACCAGGTGTTGCATACCTGACAAAAACGATGGATGCGACAGCCGGAGTCATGATCTCTGCATCGCACAATCCAGTGGAAGATAACGGGATCAAGTTCTTCGGTTCAGACGGCTTTAAGCTCGATGACGCAACAGAACTTGAGATCGAAGCATTGCTCGATGAAGCAGAAGATACATTGCCACGCCCAGCCGGAAAAGAGCTCGGCTTCGTTCATGATTACTATGAAGGGGCTCAGAAATATCTCCACATGCTTCGTCAGACATCGGATGAAGATTTCTCAGGTATCCATGTCGCGATCGACGGCGCACACGGGGCGACGTCAAGCCTCGCACCACGTCTATTCGGTGACTTGGAAGCAGAAGTATCGACGATCGGTACAACTCCGAACGGACTCAACATCAATGATGGTGTCGGTTCGACACACCCTGAACATCTCGCTGCCTTCGTTAAGGAAAAAGGCGCAGACGTTGGTTTATCGTTTGATGGAGACGGCGACCGCTTGATCGCAGTCGATGAGAACGGTGATATCGTCGATGGCGATAAAATCATGTTCATCTGCGGGAAATACTTGAACGAACTTGGTCGTCTGAAAGACAACACGATCGTGGCGACGGTCATGAGTAACCTCGGTTTCCATAAAACCGTCGAAGAAAACGGGATGACGGCGCTGCAGACAGCGGTCGGTGACCGTTATGTCGTCGAAGAGATGCGTAAGAACGACTATACACTCGGTGGCGAACAGTCGGGTCACATCATTTTCATGGACTACTCAACAACAGGAGACGGCATGTTGTCAGGCGTCCAGTTGTTGCAAATCATGAAAGCGACAGGGAAGAAGTTATCGGAACTTGCAGCTGAGATGCCGATCTTCCCACAACGTCTCGTAAACATCCGTGTTTCAGACAAAAATGGCGCAATGAGCGGTCCTGCCGTGCAAGCAATCATTGCCGAAGTCGAAGCGGAGATGGCGGGGAACGGACGGATCCTCGTTCGTGCGTCAGGAACAGAACCACTCGTTCGTGTCATGGCAGAAGCTCCGACACAAGAAGCATGTGATGCATACGTCGAGCGGATCGCGAACGTCGTTCGTGAGAACTACGCGTTACAAGAAAACTAAGTAGCCCGAAGCAGAGCGATTGCTCTGCTTCTTTTTTTTACAATTATTTTAGAAAAACAGATTGAGATTTTTACAAAAAATAGGGATTATGCGTATTGAATAGAAAAATATCGGGAATAGTTACAAATACGTTACCTTTCTTGCTTTTTCAGATTAAAGTTCGTATGATGGTGAAGTCGGACAGAAACGGGGTCAGACGGAAACAAGAAGCGCCAGGGCTTTCTTCGTAGGATGAAAGCTGACGAGGTGGAGGTTTATCGAATCATTCGGCGGATGCCTCCCGGTACCAGATCCATACCGTAAATCGTTCTGAAATCGTTCAAGTGATTGGACGGACAAACAGACCGATCGGGATCCTCTCAACAAGAGCCGTTTCCTCTTTAGGGAAATACTTGTAAATGGAGAGATGTAACATGTGCGGAATCGTAGGTATGATCGGACAGGTCAACACAAAGGAAATTTTATTAAAAGGTCTCGAGAAGCTCGAGTACCGCGGCTATGACTCGGCAGGTCTTGCGTTCGTCAACGACGGCGTCCAAGTCCATAAAGAAGTAGGCCGGATTGCTGCGCTACGCGAAGTCGTTCCTGCTGATGCAGACGGCACAGTCGGAATCGGACACACACGCTGGGCAACACACGGTGTCCCAAGCGTACCAAACGCGCACCCACACCAAAGTGCGTCAGCACGTTTCACACTCGTGCACAACGGCGTCATCGAGAACGATGAGCAGCTAAAAGCAGAATTGAATGTCGATCTCCTGAGCGACACGGATACAGAAGTCATCGTTCAGATGATCGAAAAGAACTTCAACGAGACGGGTGACGTCGCGGAAGCATTCCGTCAAACACTCCGTGTCTTGCACGGTTCGTATGCCCTCGCATTGATCGATGCTGAAAATCCAGACGTCTTATACGTCGCAAAAAACAAATCACCACTTCTCGTTGGTCTCGGTGACGGTACGTTCAACGTCGTCGCGTCAGACGCAATGGCAATGTTACAAGTAACGGATCAATTCATCGAGTTGCATGATGGCGAGATGATCATCTTGACGCGTGATAGCGTGACGATCCAAGATCTCGACGGGAACGTTCAAGAGCGTGAAGCGTACACGGCTGAAATCGATGCATCAGACATCGAAAAAGGAACGTACGCGCACTACATGCTCAAAGAGATGGATGAGCAACCAGCGGTCATTCGTAACATCGTTCAAAAATATCAAAACGAAGCAGGCGACATCACACTCGACCAATCGGTCCGTGATCTCGTACTTGGTCGTGACCGTGTCTACATCATCGGTTGCGGAACAAGCTACCATGCTGGTTTGATCGGAAAACAGTTGATCGAACAAATCGCAGGCATCCCGACAGAAGTGCACATCTCTTCTGAGTTTGGATACAACATGCCATTATTGACAGAGAAACCGCTCTTCCTCTTCCTTTCACAATCAGGTGAAACAGCGGATAGCCGTGCCGTTCTCGTCGAAGCGAAGAAACTTGGTCACCCGGCACTGACGATCACGAACGTTCCAGGATCAACATTGTCACGTGAAGCAAACGCAACATTGTTGCTCCACGCGGGTCCAGAAATCGCCGTTGCTTCAACAAAAGCGTATACAGCTCAAATTGCTGTCCTTGCTGTCCTTGCGTTTGACCTTGCTCAAGCAAAAGGAGTTGCCGTCAACTTCGATCTCATGAAGGAACTCGGTAAAATCTCAAGTGCGATGGAATCGGTCATGTCTCAAAAGGATCGTTTCCAAGAAATCGCGACAGAATACTTGTCTGAGTCACGTAACGCGTTCTTCATCGGTCGCGGACAAGATGCGTACGTCGGGATGGAAGGTGCATTGAAACTCAAAGAGATCTCGTATATCCAAGCAGAAGGATACGCAGGTGGAGAGCTCAAGCACGGTCCAATCGCCTTGATCGAAGACAACACACCGGTCATCGCGCTCGTGACACAACCACACGTTCACCTCAACAACCGTGGGAACGTCAAGGAAGTCGTCGCACGTGGGGCAAACGCATGTGTCATCGCAGCAGAAGGTCTTGAATTGCCGACGGATGCATTCGTCATCCCAGCAGTCGAGCCACTCTTGTCACCGCTCTTGTCTGTCTTACCACTTCAATTGATCTCATACTACGCGGCACTCGGTCGCGACTGTGACGTCGATAAGCCACGTAACTTGGCGAAGTCGGTAACGGTTGAATAAGGAAACAAATCGACTCCAAATGACAGGCGTGTAAGCGTCTGCCGTTTGGAGTTTTTTATATGAGAGGAGAATAAGATGAACCGCTGGCTTACAGCATTTCCTAAACGATATGAACAGGACGTTCGGGTCGTTAAAGCATGTCTACCATTTGCATGGACACGCTTATCACCAGGAACAATCAAAGTGAAAGTAGAGCAGGAACAGATACAGATTCCGATGCGTGTATACGTGTCAGAAATCGACTCGGAGCGGATCGAGGAACTGACGTCGACACAACAAACGATGTTATATTGTCTCTACACCCGTCACCATGATGGTCATGTTCGTGAGCATTATCTTCAGCAGTTACTTAAAAACCATTCATACGACGCATGGGTTCTCGCCTATCTCATCGAACTTGCTAGTGAATACGTCCGTGAAATCGTCGACATCATCGTACCCGCAATCGAGCAATGGGATCCGGAAGTGAAGCGGCGATTCGTTGAGGATGATCCGGCATACATGAAGCGAATCGAAGACCGGATGATCAGTTACTGGAATGCTTATTATCGGTCAAGTGGCGAACGACGATCCGAAGCGGACTATCCAGGCTTTCGGATTATAGAATCGTTACGGGAGGATGCTTCGGTAGAAGAAGTGTGAAAAGATGAAAAGGAGGGGCGCACTTGATTACGAAATCAAAGGATCTGTACTTAGAAGGACCCGGACCTGCTGTTTTGTTGTTACATAGTTTTACTGGAAGTGCGAATGAGATGCGGGGACTCGCTCGTTTTTTACATGCAGTCGGCTATACCTGTTACGCGCCCAATTACGCCGGGCACGGGGAATCGCCGGAGCGCTTGTTTGCGACGACGATCGAAGACGTCTGGCAATCCGCGCAAGTCGGACTCGCGTTTTTACGTGATCAAGGGCACAACGACATCTTTTTGATCGGACAATCACTCGGTGGAGTGATGGCACTTCGACTAGCAGAACAGTCAGGATGCGCTGGACTCGTCTTACTCTCAACGCCGATTCTTGAGCGGACGATTGCGGGACTCGAGCACCGCGTCCGTCGGTATACAGAACGGTATTTTCAATTTGACGATCGCTCACCGGAGTGGATCGTAGACTTTGTCAACCGTCATTTTCCACGACCGGAGAAAGACTTACGGGCACTGCAACAGTTCATTCTCGACACAGGAGTCGTCTTGCCGAAGATCACGCAGCCGATCGCTCTATTCCTTGGCGCCTTAGATGATGCCGTCTATCATGCGAGTCTCGAGCGAATCGAAACGACGGTGCTGAGCCGAGATCAGAAAAAGGTTCTTCTTCCGAACAGTAAACATTTACTGACGCTCGATCGGGATAAGCAACGTTTGTTCGAAGAAATCCTCATCTTCTTGAAGACGCATCCGGTAGAATCCTTGAAACCATCATCTGCTGTGCAGTAGGCTAGATAGGTAAGCTAGACGTGAAAGGGGAAGGGATCATGCGAATTTTAGTAGTAGGAGCAAGCGGAACGATTGGGCAGGCAGTCGTCGAACGGCTGAGTGAGCGGCATGACATCATTCGTGCCGGACGAAGCGGAGCGGATGTACAAGTCGATATTACGTCAGAGGAAAGTATTCGGGCAATGTATGAAACAGTCGGTTCTGTTGACGCCGTTATCAGTGCGACAGGTGGCGCTCATTTTGGCCCATTGACGGACTTAACACCGGAACTTAATCAAATCGGAATCGACAGTAAACTAAAAGGTCAGGTCAATCTCGTCTTGCTTGGTTTAGAGTCCGTACGAGACGGCGGAAGCTTTACGCTGACGACCGGCATCATGATGGACGATCCGATTCGCCAAGGCGCATCTGCTGCGCTTGCGAACGGTGGAGTCAAAGCGTTTGTTCATGCAGCAGCGATCGAGATGCCACGAGGTATTCGGATCAACAGTGTCAGCCCGAACGTACTGATCGAGTCGCTTGAAAAGTACGGACCCTTCTTCCGTGGTTTTGAAGCCGTTCCGGCATCACGTGTCGCGACGGCGTTCGAAAAGAGTGTCGAAGGGGCGCAAACGGGGCAAAATTACGAAGTCTATTAACTAAAAAAGCAGGTAGCGAAAAATCGCTATCTGCTTTTTTAGAGTCCAGGTGTCAAAAAATGTCTGATTCCGAACAATAATAAACTAATACCAAGACAAATAAGTAAGTTACGTACGAACCAGCGACCTGTCATCGTCCGGTTCATGATCAGTTTCTCCAGTGTCAGATTGACGAGAAGCACACATAAGAAGATGACGCCAAACCAAATCATCCAGACACATCCTTTCCTTCTTCTTAACGAATCCAACAGCTGAAAAGTTTCACGCCCGTCAAGAGCAGGAAATCATTCAGATGAACGGGAAGGAAACAAGCAGTCGATTTTTACAAGGAGGAACATGACGATGAAACAAGCAGTCCTAGTGATTGATTTTCAACAGGAACTCGTCGACGGAAACACGGAAGAACGTCCGGTATACTTAAAAGAGCAAGTCGCGCACGTCATCGAAGCGGTCGTGCTTGAAGCAGACGAACGAAACGTTCCGGTCGTCTTTATTCGGGATTTGGACGTCGCTAGCGGAACAGGACCTGGGTTTGCAGTCCATGACTCGATTCCCGTTCCAGCTTCCAGTGTCACGTTCGATAAAGCGGCGACGAATTCGTTTCATGGCACCCCCTTGCTTGATTATCTACGCCAAGCATCGATTGAACATCTGATCGTCTTAGGCTGTAAGACGGAACACTGCATCGATACCGCGGTGCGCAGTGCGACAGTGCATGGCTTTGATGTCACACTCGTCGCCGACGGGCATACGACGAACGGGTCCGATATACTGACGCCGGAGCAAATGATCGCCCACCATAATCAAGTCTTGCACGGTCATTATAACGTCGAACATTTTGCGATCGTTCGTCCGTCGACGGAAGATGTCTTCACCCCAACCCACAATGACTACCGGACATGAAGAGGAGAATAAGATGATTGAATTACGAAAAATAACAGCGTCCGATTACGATCGCTACGCGACGCTCGTCCAAGATGAACGTGTCATGCGTTACATCACGGAACAGGCATTAACAGATACGGAAACGAAACAACGCTTTGAGCGAATCCTTGAACAACAGCAGCACGACCGACTCGGATCGTATCTGATTTATGCCGAAGAGACATGGATTGGAATCGGGCACATGACCCGGAGTCAAACGCAACCGTTCGAAGCAGAGCTCGGTTACATGCTGCTACCCGATCAGTGGAGACGCGGATACGGCACAGCGATTGCAGAGCGTCTCTTACAGCTAGCGACAGAAGAAGAGCTACAGGTCGTCACGGCGACGATTGATCCAGCACATGAAGCGTCGCGCCGTATTTTGATCGGATTAGGTTTTGAATCGACCTATGTTGGACCGATTGACGGTCTACCAGGTGAAACGCTACAGAAAATAGTGGGAACGACGGAATGACGCGAGACGAATGGATTGAACATTTTCAACTCGACGTCGCAGCATGCGCGACTGTCGACGAATCGTATAGTTCTGAAGTCGATCGTCTCGTCCTAACGGATGGTCAGGTCGTTTTCTTAAAGCGCCCGTATACGGCTGAAAAGTGGTACCGGGAACGTGGCTGGATTCATGCACTAGAAGAATTTGTACCCGTGCCGCACATCTTAGCTGAAGCAGCTCCCGGGCAGACGACAGGGGCGTTCGTCCTCGCTGCCTTAGCGGGACAGGCACCGGTCACGATGACGAAGAAATTGGCGTACGAAATTGGTCGAACGCTCGCAATGCTGCATACGTGTACAGGAGAAGTTTACGGCGAGTATACGGAAGATGGATTTTATGCCTATCCGGTTCAGGACTGGCGACGCTTCCGGAATGAAAAGCTCGATGGATTCATGCCGTTCATCACGTCCGAACTCGATCCCGGTTTTTTAGAGAACATCCAAACCGAATTAATCAGACGGGAACAGTTGTTACCGGAGCCTTCACGTCCCGTTGCCACACATTGTGACTTCCGCCTAGCGAATTTACTGGCGGTAGGTGATCACGTTACAGGGGTGATCGATTTCGAGACGACCCGTTACGGGGCCGTCGAGATGGACTTCACGAAGATCGTCCGTAATCTCAATACGTTCGGTTCCGTTTATGTCTCGGCGTTTCAGGAAGGATACGCGACGTTACACCCAGACGTTCCGATCGAGACGTATCTAGCATACTATCGTTTGTGGGAAGCACTCACGGCCGTTGGGTGGTGCATCAAACGTGGACTAGAAGAGCACCGGGCGTTCTTTGAGGAGAACATCATGCTCATCGAGCAGGAATTACAGATGACGAGCATATCGGACGGGTATTGATTCACCCATGTCTTGGAAGAAACCTCTATACTTAGGGAAATGAGGAATATGAGGGGGAAGCGAGATGACAGGGAAACGAATCGGAATCATCGGTGGTGGGCTCGCCGGAATCTTTGCGGCACGTCAATTGCAGGCAGCAGGACATGCTGTTGAAATCATCGAAAAAAGCCAGAGCGTCGGGGGGCGAATGGCAACTCGTCGGATTGATCAAGGAACAGCGGATCATGGTGCCGTCTTCTTCACAGTTCGGACGGAAGAGTTAGGACGCGAAGTCGATGAATGGCTTGAGAAGGGATGGATTCGTAAGTGGTTCGGAACGGATTTTCCACGCTATGTCGCAACGAACGGTATGAATCAACTCGTACAAGCGATTGGTCGAGGAATTCCCGTTCAATTGAATGAGCAGGTCACGCATATTACGGCAACAGAGGATGAACTCGTCACACAAGCGACGGATCATCAAGGTACGTATGATGCGTTACTCGTGACGGCGCCTGTGCCGCAAGCATATGAACTGTTGCAGTCTTCTGATCTGGCGCTTGGAGATGACGATCATGAGCAGTTGCGCCAAGTGACGTTCGAGCCAACATTCGTGGGTCTGTTTGAAATCAAAGAGCGACTGATGATCGGGGAAGTCGGCCTACAAGACGAACAACTCGTCGATGGGATGTTAAAACTCGTCAATAATGCCGAGAAGCAGATTTCGAAGACGACACTCTTGAGCGTCTATATGACAGCTCGCTTCAGTGAAGACTGGTACGAGCGTCCGGAAGAAGAGACACTCGCTGAAGTCGAGCGGCTGTTACAACAGCAACTCGGACCGGTGACGATTGTTTCGCGTCAGCTCAAACGTTGGCGTTACGCTCAGGCACGTGCGGTTTACCGGACACCGCATTTGAAACTAGCGGCACATCCGCTTTGGCTTGCCGGGGATGCGTTTCTTGAAGCCGATGATGCGTCAGGGCGGACGCGCGTCGAGAGTGCTGTCATTTCCGGATTACGCGTCGCTGAAGCCATCGACACCCACTTACGTCAGACGGTGACAGCGACGGAATGAACGACAACATGCACTTCTTTTCTAAATCGAGAAGAAGCGCATGTTTTTTTGTTACTCACGATCATTCCCCCTGGAAGTGTTGCTCACTCCAAGCGGCCATTTGGTCAAGAATCGGTAAAAAACTATGTCCGGCATCCGTCAGGGAATATTCAACGCGAGGAGGAACTTCGCCAAAGACGTGTCGTTGAATCAAACCGTCCGCCTCGAGCTCGCGAAGCTGACGCGTTAATGTTCCTTTAGAGATGCCTGTTAATTGTTGCAGTTCATGAAAACGATGCGTCCCGTGTGTCAGGTGCCAGAGCAAGATGATTTTCCATTTGCCAGCGACCATCTGTTGGACCCGAGTGACTGGACAAGCCGTCCGTTGATTAGTCGTTGAATCAAATACAGCCACGTTCATCCTCTCCCATTGGTTCGTTTTGAGGGACCTAGTTTCAGATAAGTGCCTACTTTTTTTAGTGTATCACCTGGCGTATCATGAAGAACAACATCAAACTTCAAAGGAGTGGTTTCATCATGAAATGGTTAATTACAGGAGCAACCGGAAAATTAGGTGCGCGCATCGTGCAACATCTCAGTGAACAAGTCGGCAACAAGCATGTAGCAGTTAGTGTCCGTGACGTTGAAAAAGCAGCGTCGCTTGCAGCGCAAGGAATCGACGTCCGGCATGGTGATTTCGATCAGCCGGAAACACTCGGACACGCATTTCAAGGTATCGATCGTCTGCTGATCATCTCGACGGACGGTGAAGAAGCAACACGGATTCGGCAACATCAAGCCGCTGTCACGGCAGCACAAGCGGCAGGCGTCAAGCTGATCGGCTATACGAGTATCGCCAATGCGGCACACAGCACGAACGGACTTGCGCGAACACATCGGGTCACAGAAGAAGCGATTCAAGCGACAGGTATCCCGTATGTCTTTTTCCGCAACAACTGGTATCTCGAAAATGAACTCGGAACGATTGATGCCGTCGCGCAAGGCGCAGACTGGTTAACGGCAGCAGGTGAAGGCAAAGTCGGATGGGCGTTACAAGAGGAGTATGCGCAGGCGATTGCGACAGGGCTGACGCTTGAACATCCAAAACCAATCTATGAACTCTCTGGACCATTGCATACACAAGCAGAACTCGCGACTGCAGTCGGAACAGTGCTTAAACGATCGGTCGTTTTAGATGAAGTAGATGGCGCGACCTATGGCGAGCGGATGCAAGCAGCTGGCTTACCTGACTTCTTGATTCCAATGTTGACGGGTATCCAGGCAGATATCGCAGCAGGAACTCTGGCAGTGGAAAGTACTGATTTTAAAGAATTACTCGGTCGTCCTGTGACGACGCTGGAAGAGGGAGTCCGTCTCCTTTTGAAAAGATAAGTTCATCTGAACGTTTTTAGGATAAACGAGTAGGGTAAACCCCTTTTAGAAGCAATTAAAGGAGGAGCCCTACCATGAAACTGTCATCCTATCGTGTCAAGGAAGGCGAGCAAGTCTCGTTTTCGAATTACCCGACATCAGAAAAACATGAGATTTCGGAAGCGGAATTGCGAGAGAAGCGGATTCCGAAAAGTGTCGAGAGGTTACAAGAGTTACACTGGCGTTTGTATGCCGAAGAAAAGAACGGCGTCCTCGTCATCCTGCAAGCGATTGATGCAGCGGGGAAGGATGAGGCGATCAGCTACATCTTTTCTAACTTGAACGCACAAGGACTCCGGACGATTTCCGTCAAGAAGCCATCGGATACAGAGCAAAAACACGATTATCTATGGCGGATCCATGAAGGATTACCAGGAAAAGGCGAGATCGGCATCTTGAACCGCTCGTATTATGAAGAAGTCATTGCTCCCCGGATTCATAATTTAATCGAAGAAGAGGAGAAGCCGAATAATGGTGATGTGTGGCAGATGCGCTATCGTCAAATCAATGACTTCGAACGGTATCTCGTCGAGAACGGCTTCCGTGTCGTCAAGTTTCTGTTCCACGTCTCAAAAGAAGAACAGCGGAAGCGGTTGTTGGACCGCTTAAAGGATCCGAAGAAAAACTTTGAATTCTCGTTTAATGACATCGAGGAGCGAAAACACTGGAACGAGTACCATGATATTTTTGCCGAACTTGTCACAGCGACATCGACATCTTATGCGCCATGGTATATCTTGCCGGCAGATGACGAATGGTACTCCCGCTATATCGTTACCGAAGTCATGAATGATGTGCTAAAAGAAATTGATCCGCAATATCCGAAATTGTCGGAAGAGGATCAGGAACAACTAGATGAAGCGATTAAACGATTGGAAGAAGAAGCATAAATCATTTACACCAAAAGCGATTGTTCTCTTGCTGAGAAGAATCGCTTTTTTGATACACTTGGCTTTGTATGAAATCCTTTTTAGTCAACATAAAGTCTGAACTTCTAAATATCTCAGGACAAATGTCCTGTTCAAATCAGAAGGATTCTCGTTAAATGAAAGTATTATGGAACAAGAGAGGAGTATGCACATGCGTGGTGTCTTATTTGCGATTGCGGGTGGCTTTTTCTTAACGCTTCAAAGTGTTGCTAATGCCCGAATCAGTCAAACGATCGGGACGTGGCAAGCGGCGACGATCACCCAGATGACCGGGTTCATCGTTGCGATCCTCTTAGCAATCGTCTTACGGGATCGCAGTTTTTCAGCGATGCGACGTGTCAAGCCGCTCTATCTGGCAGGGGGAGCCTTTGCGGCGATCATATTATTCAGTAACATGACGGCTGTCCACCGGATGGGCGTGACTTTGACGATTTCGCTCTTTTTACTGGCGCAATTAGCGCTGGCACTCTGGATTGACGGAAGAGGCTGGTTCGGCGTCATGAAACGTCGACTGCGGGGACCGCAGATCATCGGCATCTTGATGATGGTCGCAGGCATCTTCATCTTAAAGAGCTAAGGAGGAGAAGAAGTGACGGACATTGTGAGCTATTTGGAGCGGTATCAGTTAACGCATGTTTTTGACGCATCGCTACGCAAGGCGATGCACATTCAGACGTTCGCACCGGGTGAGGCTTTATGCCGACAAGGTGATGTTGCGCATGAACTCTACCTGCTCGTCGAAGGGAAATTGAAGATCACGCATATGTCGGCAACGGGGAAACGTCTCGTGTTGTCCTTCAAGCATCCGTTTGATCTCGTCGGTGATATCGAGTTTGTCCGAAAGATTGATTTGATGAACACGGTCGAGGCAGTGACACCAGTGACTGTCTTACGCATTGCCTATCCGGATTTGGAAGAAGCACGTGTCCATCATCCTGCCTTTCTATTATTTTTACTCGAGACGATTACGAAAAAGTTTGAATTAAAATCTCATACGCTCAGCTTCAACCTGTTGTACCCGGTCGAAGTCCGGCTCGCCAGTTATTTGTTGTCGATGACACCTAATACGGATGCTTTTGCGAGTAAGGAACTCGTCGATGCGGCAGATTTGATCGGGACGAGCTATCGTCATGTCAATCGTGTCTTACGCCAGTTCGTCGACGATGGGTTGATCCGCCGGACGCAGCATACGATTGAGATCATTGATCGAGACGGATTGATTGAGCGAGTCGGAGAAAGCATTTACGAATGAAGGAGGTGCGACATGGTTACGGGAATCATCCTTGCCCTTTGTGGGGGCATGCTCGTCTGTATTCAAAATACGTTTAACGCAAAAGTCAAAGAACACGTCGGTGCTTGGGCGACGACGACGCTAGTCCTTGGACTCGGGTTTCTCGCTTCATTGACGATTGGTCTGATCGTCGAAGGATCACAACTGTTTGCACTAAAAGAGGCACAAACCTGGTTTTGGTTCAGTGGAATCATTGGTGTCGGTGTCGTCCTCTGTGTGACGCAAGGCGTTCAACAACTCGGACCGAGTCGTGCGATTTCGATCGTCATGGTATCACAAATCCTGTTTGCCTTACTGTGGGATACGCTCGGTTGGTTCGGTTTACAGACCGTTCCGTTTACGTGGACGAAAGCACTCGGCGTGCTACTGATTGGTGGCGGAGTTCTTTTATTTCAACTGGGCGGGAAAACAACGACTGTACAACACGTACGAAAAGGAGCTTGAATATGTTTTACACGACGGTATTATTCGATATTGACCATACATTACTCGATTTTGAAGCGACGGAACGGACTGCCTTTCGCCGCCTGCTCGAGCAACAAGAGTTGCAGTGGACGCCGGAGCGAGAAACGCGCTATAAAACACTCAATCAAGCACTTTGGAAAGCGCTCGAACGAGGCGAGGTGACACGCGAGGAAGTCATTCACTCACGGTTCGTGACGTTCTTCGCGGAAGAAGGACGGACGGTCGACGGACGAGAAGTTGACGAAACGTATCGCGGCTATCTCGCACAAGGAACAGAATTGATTCCGGGTGCGACGGCGCTGCTTGAGCAGCTAGCCGGAAACGTCACGATGTACGTCGTCACGAACGGTATTTCGAAGACGCAACGCGCACGGCTCGAGGGCGCTGGATTAACGGACTTCTTTGAAGGAATTTTCGTTTCAGAGGAGACGGGTTTTCAAAAGCCAATGGCAGGATTCTTCGACCACGTGTTTGCGCGAATTCCGCAATTCGACCCGGCGCGAACGATCATCGTCGGGGATTCCTTGTCAGCTGATATCGCAGGTGGAAATCAAGCTGGTATCGCCACATGTTGGTTTAATCCAGAAGGAAAATCAGCGGCGGATATCAAGCCGACGTTTACGATTACGTCGTTAGCCGAACTACCTACGTTGCTTGAAAACGCAGCAGTCCTTCAACAATGAATCAAACCAACCGATAGGAGAGAGAAGGAAAGGGGGCGATCACTGTGCAACGATGTGATCAACAGACGCTGGAGGCAACTCCCGTCTAACTAAAAGGGGAAATGAACATGATTCAACTTGTACCGGTAACAGCAGAAAACTGGGAAGCGTGTTGTGAGCTGACACTGACAGCAGAACAGCAAGACTTCATGGAAGCGAATGTCTACTCGATCGCGCAAGCGAAGTTCGAACCGAGCCTTGTCCTTCGGGCGATCATTGCAGGTGAAGCCGTCGTTGGTTTTGTGATGTACAACACGGAGTTAGAAGAACTCAACGGCTACTGGATTTACCGCATCATGATCGATCAAGCGCAGCAAGGGAACGGAATCGGACGATTGGCGATGCACGCCGTGATTGACGAGATGCGCGCGTTACCTGCAGCGCAACGAATCGTCGTCGGCTATCGACCGGATAATCAGGCGGCACACCGTCTGTATGCGAGTCTCGGCTTCATCGACCACGGGGACCGATTCGGTCGGGAAATGGCAGTACGATTAGACATTTGAAGGATGGAAGGACTCTTGAAACGCAAGAGTCCTTTTCTTTTGGATATTTTTTGAAACTTTTTGTGACTCGTCATGCTCTAATAAGTAAAGGGAGGGAACACGATGGACTTACGAAACGAGCACACGACACTCGTCCGCCGTGCGATGAAGCACGATGAAGCGGCATTTGAGCAATTGGTGCTCCTACATAGCGAACAACTCTACCGAACAGCGTATCTATATGTGAAGAACGAACACGATGCCTTAGACGTCGTACAAGAGACAGTTTATAAAGCGTTCATCTCGATCGAACAAGTGAAGGAACCAAAACATTTCGTGACATGGATCACGAAAATCCTGATCCGCAATTGTTATCGCGTGTTGGAAAAACAACAACCAACCGATAACATCTTACTTCATGTTCCGATACAGGAAGACCAATCGCGAGACGAACATCTTGATCTCGTGCACGCTTTATCGCATCTGCGAAAAGAATACCGGGATGTCTTAGTTCTTTTCTATTTTCATGATATTCCGATGAAAGAGATCGCAAGCTTCATCGGCATTACTCTCAATACGGTCAAGACGTACTTAAAGCGAGGACGCGAAGAATTGAAGATACAGTTAGGAGGAATGGATTATGGAGCAGCACGATCTACGAAATGACTATGAAAAAATTCCTGTTCCGACGAACGCCTTACAAGACCGGATTCGTCAAGGCATCACGCAAGGCGTAGCGGAAAGAAAACAACGACGTCCTCGTCGGAAACAGTATGTCGCCATTGCGGGTCTTGCCGCCTCGCTATTCGTGACGACGTTCATCGTTCCACCGTTTGCTTCCGCGATGTCGCATGTTCCATTGATTGGTGGATTGTATCGTCCTTTTACAGAACAGGGCACAGTCGGTACGGAAATCGAGAAGAAACAACTTGCAACAGCAATTGATCAGACGGTAACCGATCAAGGCATTACGATCAAGGTCGTCGACGCCTACTATGATGGTACGACGATCGGGATGAATCTGACGGCAACTGGTGTACCAGACGTCAACGAAACGAAACGAGCTGCGTTTTATGAAGTGTTCAAAGGGGATAAACGATTCGAAGGTACTGAAAATCAAGAACTGGCACATTTCAAACAGGACGGTAAGGTATGGAAAGCACGAATCGAATATGATGTCGGCTTACAGAAATTAAGTGATGCAATGCAGGTACCACTCGTGATTTCGGAAATGTTTGGTCTAGACGGGAACTGGCAATTCGAGGTTCCGGTCAAACGATTGCAAGCGATTGAACAGACGTTTAATACGACGGTAAAAAATCCTGATTATGCGGTCGATGTCATCTTGAAACAGATGACAAAAGGACAGGCAAGTACGACGTTTGATTATACGGCGGTTTATCCGAAGTCGGATCAATATTGGCTAGAACTGGCTCTATTTGATGATAAAGGGAAGGAGATCATCAAAAACTGGTCAGTTGGAACATCGTTAGTAAGTGGTACGGTCAGCGGGTCGCAACGAACGGATGTCTCGCGGATTCGATTCGGAAATTATGTCATTCCATCCGGGTCCTATACGTTGCATCCTTCTTTGAGCCTTTCACCGAAGACACATTGGCTGTCATTAAAGGAGACATCCTTCCCTTATACGCAACAAGATGCGCATCATCCATTAAAGATGACGATTCAACAGGTAGAGACGTCCGGTTCTCACGTACAGGTTGATTTCTTGACGAACTCGGATCAAAAAAGTTCAGATATCAAGTTGGATGTTAAAAACAGCATGTTCCTGATTCAAGGAAACGAACCACCGGATGGTCGTGAAATCAAACCGACTGTTGAAGTCATCGATGCGAAACAAAAGTTACTACGGGCGACGTTCACGTTATCAGCGTCGCAAATAGAGGCAATCGATGACTTCTATCTACAAACGGGCTATTCCAACACCGTGACGAACACACCAATCGACTTGAAACCGATCCCGTTCACCGTCGATTAAACAGGAGACTCCTGACATGCTGTCGAACTAGAATCAGCATGTGAGCAACAAAGGAGTCTGGTGAGATGAAAGTACGTCAAATGACAGCGGACGATTACCCAGAAGTCGTTCGGATCTACGAACAAGGAATAAAGACGGAGAATGCGACGTTTCGCACGGAAGCATTACCGTACGAAGAATGGACGAAGCATCATCACGCACACAGCCGCCTCGTTGCGATGGAAGACGAGCAACTGCTCGGTTGGGTCGCGTTAAGTCCATTCTCTTCGATTCCGGCATACGCCGGTGTCGCTGAAATCAGCCTCTATATCGCGGAAGAAGCACGCGGTAAAGGTGTCGGCACACGCTTGATGGACGACGTCATTCAAGCAAGTGAAGCAGCCGGAATCTGGACGTTGCAATCGCAAATTTTTCCGGAAAATCAAGCGAGTCTGCGCCTTCATGAACGATTTGATTTTCGGGAAGTCGGTCGCCGGGAGCGAATTGGTCGGCTCGGAGGCAGATGGCGCGATACGGTATTGCTTGAGCGACGCAGCACATATCTCTAAAATTTGGCAAGTGGACACAATGTTCCCTTGCCTTCTTTGTGTTGAAAGCAAGGGATAACGGGAAAAGACAGACAGCAGAAGAAGGGGGAGGGATCACGATGGATGATTTTTTTGGTGAAGGACTGGAGACTAATCAACAAAAACGGAAACGCAAACTGGAGGAAATCTTTGATCAGTCGTTTGAATCGGAGCGACGGGATTTCAATCAATCGCTGGAGCAGGACGTGACGGTTGCTCTGATCGGAGATGTCAATGCGGGAAAATCTTCGACCTTGAACGCGATTCTTGGTCGTGAAGTCGCAACGGTCGGAGCGCGCCCGGGCGAAACGGTCCGGATTGATCAAGTAAGGCAGCATCCGGAAGATAAAGTCATCTTCGTCGATACACCGGGATTGAATGATGCCAATACACAGAACTCGGAAGCGACGTGGACGTACTATCAAAGTGCCGATGTCATCCTTTACTTTTTAAATGCGGCAGGTACCGTCTTATCTGAGACGGAGACGAAAAACTTCCGTAAGATCTATCAACATAACCAAAATGTCTTGATCGTCGTTACGAAGATGGATGCGACGGATGATGTCGACACGATCGTTCAGCATATTGCAGAAAAACTACCAGGACCCAAAATCATTCCCGTATCAGCACGAGAAGGAACGAACATTGATCGACTCCGTCGGGAGGTCCTCGATATCTTAAAAAAGTTCGACAAGGATAATGTGTTCGTTCGTCAGATGGATCCAACCGTTCGTGGCAAGATCGCCAACAACTGGATCGTCGGTGCCGGAACAGCGGCTGGTGCGATTGGTGCCGTCCCGTTCCCGGGAGCTGATATCATTCCATTGACTTCAATTCAAATCGGCTTGATGCTCAAGTTATCGAATCTGTACGAACGACAGTTATCCAAGGAGAGTGCGAAGGAGTTGCTTGTCGTGACGATCGTCGGAAACTCCGGAAAAACCGCCTTTCGGCAAATGGCGAAGCTCGTTCCGGGGTATGGTGCCGTCATTGCCGCGGGCGTTGCTTCGACCGCCACCCTTGCACTCGGATATGGAACAAAATATGTCTATGAGAATAAGCTCGAGCTGACACCGGAACAACTGATGGAGTTCGTGAAACGATTCCGGAAGAAGGCGGAGGAGTCGTCAGAAGAGACAAACGAGTAATCTCCCTGTTATTCTATACAGCAATAAAGGGGGAGAACACATGACACGATTACTCGAAGAAATCAAACAGTATCAATCGGAATTCCGACAAAAGGCACCTGCTGAGAAACAACGGTTGATGGCGGAAGCGACAGCTGAGCTCGCTGCTTCTGGTATCGCTAAAGGTCTAGGTGTCGGTGATACGATTCCACACTTTACGTTACCCGATGTATCTGGCAAGTCTGTGGCAATCGAGACATTACTCGAGCAAGGTCCTGTCATCTTAACATTCTACCGGGGTGGCTGGTGTCCATACTGCAATCTCGAGCTTCGCGCGTATGAACGGGAAATCGACCGAATTCGTGCTCAGGGAGCGACCGTCGTTGCAATCAGTCCAGAGACACCTGATTTTGCTGAACAGACAGCAAACAAGAATGCGTTAAGTTTCCCTGTCTTAAGTGACGTTGATTTACATGTATCTCGTCAATTTGATCTCGTGTTTGACCTGCCAGATTATTTGATTGAGATTTACAAAGCATCGGGACTCGATGTAGCGAAGCACAATGGAAATGAGGATTGGCAGTTACCGAAACCGGCGACGTTCATCATTGATACGGATGGTGTGATTCGTTTCGCAGAAGTATCATCGGATTATACGAAACGCGTGGATCCACAGACGATCATCGATTACCTTGAACAATAAAAGAGCTAGCAAACTATACGAAAACCAACTCCTAGTGATGCACTAAGAGTTGGTTTTTTTATGATTCAATCTGTTTTATTTGGATAATATAGACATAAAAATGGGTATAAAGAGGTAACTAAACGTATAGATGGAGGTGAAGCGTCGCTCCTAGTCTATCGGGAGTCCGCGTCGATATGTATGCCATTCAACCGATTTTCAAAGAACGAATTTGGGGCGGTCGACGTTTAGAGGCGTTGTTTCAGTTTGAGTTACCAGAAGGACAAATTGGAGAATGTTGGACAGCATCTGCTCACGCGAGTGGACGGACGTACTTCTTAGATGGACCTGATCAGGGGAAGACGCTAGATGAATTATGGCAAACGAAAAGGACAGAATTATTCGGTGATTATCTGCTGGATGCCTTTCCGCTTCATATAAAATTTCTGGACTCGTCCGCCTATTTATCGGTACAAGTCCATCCAAATGATGAAGAGGCACGACGGCTAGAAGGAGAACCATTCGGCAAGAATGAGTGCTGGTATATCTTAGAGGCTGCACCAGAGGCAGAAATCATTCTTGGTCACAATCTACAATCACGAGATGCCTTGTTCCGGTGCGCGCAAGAAAAGGACTGGGAGACGTCTCTTCGGCATCAAAAAGTAAAACCTGGCGAATTTTATTACATTCCGAGTGGTACGATCCACGCTCTAGGACCAGGCATCGTTCTTCTTGAGATTCAACAGATGAGCGACCGGACGTATCGACTATATGATTACGACAGATTAGGAGATGACGGGAAACCGAGAGAATTGCACGTTGAGAAGGCAATCGCTGTCACGACGATTCCAGATGAGCCGTGGACGAACCAACCAGAGACGATCATCAAGGAAGGGGGTGTCATGACGAAGTTGCTTCAAGTACCCTCCTTTACGGTGATCCGTCATGAAGTGACCAGTCGATATACATTACAGGATCATCCAGTCTTTCGTTTATTGACTGTCATCGAAGGTAAAGGAGAAGCGCGACAGGGGAAGCACGTGATTCCCTTACAGAAAGGAAAACAATTCTTTGTACCGCGTCGAGCGGGAGATTACGAAATAGCGGGATCCGTCACATTCGTGACAAGTGAAGTGTTTTTAGATTAGAGCAGACGAAAGGGCACCGATAGGAGGTGCCCTTTCTAACATCATGGTTTGGAACGAATCGAGGTCGGGAGCGGATAGTTATCTTGCTCTGTCCAATCGATGGAATATTTAATTTCAATCATAATCAGATCCTCTAATGTGGTCAGCGTATGCGGAATACCTTGTGGGATATGCACGACAGAAGTTGGTCCGAGTTGCTGTGACTGACCATCAATCAGTGCCTCAGCGCGACCTTGTAAGATGCTCCATGTCGAATCGGTATGCGCATGATAATGATGACTGATTTGCTGATGTGCCTTGATATGCAGCCGTCGGGTCACGGCATAACGCCCGTCCTCTAGTTGCTGTTGATGTAAAATCGTCGCATAGCCCCAGCGTTTCCACTCAAATTGTGGTGGCAAAGTATCATCCGTCAAATATTCTTTTAAAGCAGGTGTCTCATCTTTGGACGCAACGAGGACACCATCTGGACTCACCGACACGATTAAGTTATCGAGTCCGATGCCAAGGACCGGAACCTGTAATTCATTGACGATATGTGTATTTTTCGAGTGGAGCATCCGGGCGTTTCCGTGAAGCGGATGCGGCATCTCTTCCGTTAATGTATTCCATGTTCCGAGATCTTTCCAGTAGCCTTCATACCGATGAACGAATAAAGAATCGGTCTTTTCAACGACCGCATAATCAAATGATGTTTTTTCTAGTGCCTCGTAGTTCGAACGGAGCGCCTCGAATGTCGTCGGCACAGCTTGTTCTTCTAGACACTGCATCAAGAAGTCAAGGCGACAGGCAAAGACACCACAGTTCCATAGTGCACCTTGTTCGATTAAGTCACTCGCGACTTCAACAGTCGGCTTCTCTTGGAAGCGATCGACGATGGACATGTTTTCGGAAGTCTGCGGAATGATATAGCCATATTTTGATGTCGGATGCAACGGTTCGACCCCCATTAAATGAAGCGCATCCGGATGTTCTTGGACGGCTTGGTCCAATTGCTCGAAGCGTTCAAAGAACGATAGTTCAACGTAAGGATCGACCGGCATGATAATGACCGTCTCTTCTAAATCGATCCGTTCTGCGAGATAACTTGTCGCAAGCATGATGGCAGGGAACGTATCGCGACGTGAGGGTTCTTGAATGATGGAAGTACGGAAGCCTAGCTGATTTTCAATCGCATCGACTTGTGAACTCGTCGTCGTAATGACGGTCCGATCGTCCAGACCGACTTCTTGAAGTTGTTGGAAGACCCGCTCCATCATCGATTGTTTATTACCATCGCGATCTTCTAGAATCTTTAAGAACTGTTTCGAGTTTAAATCGTTCGAGAGCGGCCAAAGCCGTTTTCCGGATCCACCTGATAGTAAAAGAATATACATTGACGACCATCCTTTCTTTTTAAAACGGAGGCGATAGCATATGGCACTTTATCTATTAGTTGACTCACATGAACCGACACGACGGATTTTACGTCGTAAACTACTGGCGGCGGGACAAGACGTACAGGAAGCAGGATCAGGAGAAGAGGCTTTGGAACAACTCAGCAATTCCGACGTTGATGTCTTGTTGACGGAACTTCGACTTCCAGAAATGGATGGTGTCGAGCTGTTGCGTGCTGCTAAACAACGGGCGCCGTTAACGAAACAAATCGTCTTGACGGACTATATGCAAGTCCATACGTTGCTGGCAGCTGTGAACGCAGGAAACGTCAGTCGGATGATGACGAAACCATTGAAAATTGACGATCGAGTTCTTAGTATCATGACGCGCATCGGAGATGAGGTCGTGGAAACGAAGCAACGTAAACGGAATCTGGGGCAACATTTTACCGATGTGTTAATCAATTCAAATCGTCCGTATTGTCTCTTTTACGAAGATGGATCAATCATCAGTCAACGTGCCCTGACGATTGATCATCATGAACAGATTCTAGAAGACCAAAACGGTATTCATCGCTTCGAATTCCCGACACAGTTCGGAACGTACATCCTCTATCAATCGCTGACCGGCAGTCTTACGAAACCCGTTTGAAGAAGAGGGACTCTACACCAATGAAGCTAAGACGCAAGTACATGTAGATGACGCCAACGGTCAACAGCGGATGACGGCTGTATTTTCTTAAGTTAGCCTGATGATAGAGAACAGGACGGAAGAAATACCAACGTCGCAAGGCTTTCATGAAGCCGCCCTGTTCCGCGTCGAGCGTCGCGGGCATGACATCAAAGTAATAGCGTTTCTTTCGAAGCAGGTCATTTAATTCGACCTGCTTTTCGTTGTGGTGTACGTAGGTGAACGTCGCACGGCGAATGATCCCGCCTTGTTCCAAATAACGGATCGTCGGCTGCGTCTCTTCGAAACTGATTTGCGTCGGATCAATCTCGCCCGAGGCAACGTACGCCTCGAGTCGCCAGAAGCGCGCGGCTTCCATCGTATGCGTGTCGAGTTGATCCGTCGGAACGTTGAACAGGTTACGCTCAAAGACCTTCACTTGACTGAAGTAATTATCATAATCACTGTACGCGCGTTCGGGAATGACGAGTGCTCCGACCTCTACATGTGCCTCAAGGTACAAGAGGCAACTTTTTAATAGCTGATCTTCAAGTACCATATCGGAATCAATGATGTAGAGGTATTCAACGTCGTGTTGCTTTAAGCGATCAATCGCAGTCTTGCGGGCGATACCTCGTTCACCGTGCGGTAGCGCGAGCACTTCGAATCGCGTATCATTTGCGGTCAATCGACGCATCGTCGCGACAGTCGAATCGGTCGAACCATCATCCGCGATGACACAAAGGAAAGAAGCCTGTTGTGTCTGAAGTGAGCGGATCGTTTCCGTGATGATTGCTTCATTTTCGTATGTGGACATAGCGATTCCAATCATGAAAAATCCTCCTTTAGTGCAACGGGTATCAATTCGCGTTGCAACCAGTTACGAAACGCTTGACCTGTATGATCCCAGTGCAAGGTCTGAGCGAAACGATGACCGGCTGCTTGAATCATTTCGTATTCTTCCGGGTCACGTAAGCAAGCCCGCATCTCGGCAGCAAGGGCACCCGGCGTCTGACTTTTGGCCATGTAACCAGTCATACCATACTGGACGGCGTCACGCAGTCCAGGGGCGTCATAGACGATCGTCGGTGTACCGACAGCCGCCGCTTCACTGACCGTCAGACCCCAACCTTCTCGTTTAGAAGGAAACAGGAGCGCCGTCGCGCGACTCATCCGTTCGAGCTTTTCTTCCTCACTGACGAATCCGAAATAGGTGATGGCGTCACGCATCTCTTCCGGGACGATTGGATGAAGGTGCTCGGTGATATACGCCTCGTCTTTTTTTCCGATCACCCAGAAACGAGCGTCAGGATACTCCCGTTTAACGATGACGAAAGCTTGGAGTGCATCATTGATTCCTTTATAGGCCGACATCCGTCCAGCGTATAAAAAAGTCGGATGTGCTTCTTTCGGCTTCCAGTCTTCTTCGTTCCATGGGGTAAAGGAGAGACCTTCCGGTAGAATCGTCACGTCGTCCTTGGAGAAGCCGACAGCAAGTAGATCGTCTGCCGTGGACTGACTGACCGTCAACGCGCGACCGGTCCGGTACAGCTGCAGACGCGGTGTTTCCGTCCATTCGCCGACGTATGAAAACGGAGGACGAACATTGATTTGCCAGATTTCACGTGTCAGTTGATGAATGAAGAGGGCACGTTTCGCTAATGGAACATACAAGGGTGTGAAAAAGTGATGTGTGTTCATCTGATCGACGACTAAATCAATCGTCGCAGCATGCGACTGATAATAAGAAAAGGCGAGCGGAACAACGGAAAGCGCAGTACCTCTCCGGATATAAGTGATGCCATCCAAATACTCGACATCGTGTCCGCCTTCGAATGCAGGTGAAAAATGGGTAATCTCATAGTCGTCACTGACACGTCGGAGCATCTCGTGGGTGAACACTTCTGCGCCACCTGCTTTCGGGTGTTTGATATCGCGCCAAGATAAAAAAAGTAGATGGGGTTTCATGTTATGCCTCCTTCACGGGATAGGGATGTCGAGGTAATGTGAAACGTAAGATCAGGGCGCCAAGTAAAAAGACACCTGCTTGTGCAAGCAACCAAATCTCGACGGTCGAGTGAAATGTCGTCAAAACAAGGACGAACAGAATCAGAATCAGCCAATAGCCTTTCAAGTAACCAGTTCGATGTAGGGAAAACTGGACGAGTGCTTCGTATTGAATCAATGTGATGCCGACATAAACGAAAACCATATATTTGATGTAATGAGTTGCCATGTCATAGCCGCTCCCAAATAGAAGCGGAATCAGATAAGGAACAATCGTCCAGTACACCAAAACAGCAAGAGCGAGTCCACCTAATAAGATGCGGTAAAAGCGACGCTCCCAAAGAAGAAAGGCTTCGTCCTGACTTTTGTGGCTTAAGCGTGGCAACAACAATTGGGCGAGTGATAACGCAACGAACAACAGGAGTTGACCGAATCGTAAGGCAACGGAATAATCTCCAGCTAATTGCGGGAAGTAACGGGTGACGAGAAGACTATCGAGTGTAAAGAACAGTGTCATGACGACCTGTGTATGGATCATATGGACGAGTCCGTTCGCATGAATACGCCCGCTACTAACCGGGAACGTGACTTGTATCAGACTTAATAGATAGGACGCGATCATGCCAGCCAAGATGAACAACAGTGCATAACTGACGTTCGTTTGTTGAATCAAAAGCCATGTGGCTAGGACTTTGACGACGGATTCGATGTAATACGAGAGGTTCAGGGCATAGAAGCGTTCGGTCGCTTGTAAGACACCACGACGAAAAGAGAGAAGGATATGAAACACGATGATGAAATAAACAATTAGTAGGTTTATTTTGGTAAAGGGCAGGAAATAAGGTAATGCATAAAGTAAAATAAGTAAGAAGCACCCTGTAACCACCAGTATACGAAAACGGAGCTTTTGGTAATCATTTGTCTTCTGTTGACTGTAGTCACGCGTCACGGTCCATTGTAAGGCGCCGCCGATGATGAGTAGAAGACCTAAAAAAGCTAGATAAGCATTCAGTAATCCGTAGACAGCACTAGAAAGCTCACGGGCTAACAGTAAATGATAGGCATAGTTCACGAGATTCAACGCTACATCGAGAATCGGAAAAATCAACAGGACGGCATGTCGCTGAATGAAACTTGTCATGGAGCCACCTCCCATCAGTCAGAGCTGTTTTACGGAAAGGATGAAACTTATGAGTCAAGGACATATTGCTGTTTTCACCGATCACTCACGGCATATTCCATACGAATCTTTGATTTCTTATTATCCGGTTTTGTTTTACACACAACCTGGCAGATGTCCTGCCTCGTTCGAACAAATCGCCAGCACTGAAATTCAAGAAGCGGAAGAACACGAGATTCTGTTGTATGTCGTCGACTATAAGACACGTGAAGAGGAACTTGCGATCGCCAATCAGATTCGAGCTGTACGTCCACGTTCCAAAATCCTGTTGATTAAAGAAGCGATTCGTTTAAAAGGAGATTTTCCGTATCACACGGTTCAAGGAGACGGGATGCTTCGCTTGTTTTCTTATCGCCCAGCCTATCCGAATGAATTGTTTGCTGAAATCCAGCATATCATCCATCCTGAATATCCCATTTTAAAGGATACTATAGCCTTTATATTGCCAATATTTAACGAAGAGAAACGTTTTAATTATGTAAAAGATTTTTTAGAGTCGCTTGCGACCTTCATCAGCGAAGACTACATCCACGCTTCGATCAATTTCTTTGATGATGCTTCATCAGATCGATCGAAAGCACTCTTACAGGAGTACCGATCGATCGTCATGGAAGCGACCGATACGTTGTTCACGGTCGGATATCTCGAAGTACATCAGGTCGAACAAAATACACGGAAGGCCGGTCTGTTCATCGAGGGAATGAAAAACGTCTCGAGTGATTATTATGTCTTCGTCGATGCGGATAACTCGTTTCGAATCGAAGACATCGCACGGCTATTGACGATTGCCCAGGAAGGATATTATGACATCGTCGTCGGGACGAAGGATTTGACGATCGAAGACCGTGGAGCCGTCCGGCGTTTCATGAGCTTTGGAAAACGAAATCTGACACGGTTCTTCTTACCGAAAGGGGTGACCGATTCGCAGACCGGTCTGAAGATCATCAACCGACGGGTCGTCCATCGTCTGTTGCCTTATCTACACGTCGAGAGTGGTCTCGCAATCGATTTAGAGCTGATGTATGCAGCGAAAAAAGAACGCTTACGGGTCTACCAACAACCCGTGACCTGCATCGAACGCGAAGGATCGCACGTCAATCTCGTCAAGGATTCCGTCGCTTTCTTAAAGACGATGGTCAGCCTGTATCAACGCCACCGGAAAGACGAAGTACCGGCCAAATGAGAAGGGGCTGATTCAAAAGTCAGTCTCTACAAAGATAAGGGTGGCAGAATGATGATCTGCCACTCTTATCTCTTAACAAAAAGAATGACGCGTCACACGCCACTCCCACAGGAACAGGCGCATTTATGCGCTGTTAGAGACGAACAAGACCCGCTTTCCTGCTTAAATAAGGCAGGAAAGCTGGCTTGTGTCTCGCCTGAGGAAAGGGCGTGAAAAGACGCGTCATTCTTTTTTTGAGTCAGCTTCTTTTTAGTTTTTTAGATAGACTATTTCTGGTTTCGTTTTAGACGAGGAAGACGTTGCTTGAACACGGACGATAGACGTTGTCGGATAGCCAGACCCCGAGTGCTTGTCATGAAATAAATCAACAAGATACTAAGTGGGAGCGCTAAAACGAGAATGGTCAGTCCGGTGTAATAAATCGGGCGCAATACGACAGTCACATGTGCCGCCTTTTCGTTCGAACGATACAACTGACTGACGCCGTTTAATGCCGTGTCACCACGCATCGTTTCCTGATCTGTCTGGAGTTTAAATAACGGTGTCGGAGAATCATTGACCGTAAAGCGACCGAGTGGTGCATCACTGTTTATATCCCGTCCCATCTGTGAGGCATCGACGTCAAGCGCACGGGCAGGTTCTGTTGCGAACAGCGTACCGCTTTGCTCGGAGAGAACGAGTTGATCGACTAGAATCAGTTGATCGTACGGTAGCACTTCTAAATTCTTCAGACGCAATTGCCCAGCCTTTTTCTCATTTCCGCGCGTCCAGATATGCAGTTGCATCCGGACGGTCTTCTTCGGTGGAATGACGATTTGTTCATAATGGTTCCACTGCTTCTTTTTCTTTTCTTCGACTTCATTGATGAAATCCGTACCAATGACACGATCATCTTTATCCAAGTAATACACTTTGAGGTGTCGTTGACGGACGTTCTTGCTGACTGCGTCAAACTGAATTAAATATTCGTGATACGGTTTCACTTTCATTTTTTGCGAGGCATAAATATACCAGTCACAGGAGCAGGTCGGCTCATAATCAATCGTATAGCCGTTTTCGGTCTCACTCGCGTCGAACATATCGTCCGTGATCGAGACGCACGTCGCACAATTTGCTGCTGCTTCCGGAGCGGCGAGGGCTTTATCGGTGACGATCTCGTTCGGGTCGAACTTGTGCAGATCCTTCCACTCGACGAGTGACGGTACCTTGCTCGCATAGGATAATTCGACTTGATAGCGTCCTTTCTTGAGTGGAATATCGGACAACTTGACCTCGTATAACGTTTGGTAGACATCACTCAACTCTGTCATCCGGTACGGAAACGCTAAGTGTAGCGGATCGTACGTCACCGTCTGATTCCCGATCTGCTGTTGATGTTTTTGACCATTTAGAATATCAGCACGAGACAAAGCGCGTTCGAAGACGACCTGCTTTCCGTCTCGGATTTTGACAGTGATTCGACCATCGTTGCCTGGCGGTGGAGTCAACATCAATTGGAGCTGATAATCGGTCGCTTCGCGAATATCGATCGAACGTTGTAAACGTCCACGTTGCGCAGCGATTCCTTTCCCAAAGCTCAGTCCAGGATAGTTTCGTTCCGACTGCAAGTGACCGGTGTAATCGAATCCGGTTTCTGCCTCGAGTACCATCAAGGTCTTCGTGAAGGCGAGTGTATCATCGACGCGTTTTCGTAAAGCAGTCAGCTTTTCCTCCGGAATCAGAACGATATTTTGGATGGCATTGAAGCCTTCCGTGTTCGTCACACTGAGCGTTGCAGGACCGCTCGGCGTCGTGAACGAACCGAGCGGAACCCAAGCGAGTTTAGCACCGGATCGTTGTCGAGTTGGAATCGTGACGCCTCGTTTGTTGAAGGTCAAATCGAGTTGACCACCTTTTTGGTTCAGCAGCACGCGGGCAAACCCAGCGTAACGACCGGCTGGCAGGTCTTTCGTCATCGTAAACGTGTTTGGAATCATATAATTCTCATAGCTGAATATTTTAATATCGTGGACCCACCAGTACGTTTTCCGCTCAGGACGCTGGAAGCTGAGTAAATCAATCCGCATCGTTTTTGCGTTTCGCGGTGTGACATATTCACCTTGCAAGTGAATCGCATCGACATCACCGGAATCACGCGGAGCGACGACATACGTTTGATTCAGCTCGCGATCCTTCTCATCAAAGAACCGGACCTTGACGTGGAGCCGGTCGACCCCACGACCGCTCGCTGTAATATCAAAGCGGTAGGCGTTATTCGGTCGTGCCGGCAGCTTACCGGATTTCGCGACTTGCCAGATGTATTTCGGATCACCTTCCGCGACTTCCGCATGAAGGACAGGCAGATTATTATCTTTTGACATCGGATTCGGAGACAAGTCGACGATGTCTGGGTTATCGGCTTTGAAGAACGTCTCATCCTCAAGCATCGAATTAAAGGAGGCGACCTGCTTCGCCTTTAATCCATCTAATTTGTAGACCGGTGCGTCAATTCGGGCGGAAGCAAACGAGAGACCGATCCCGTCTCCGAAGTCGAGATCAAACGACGGATTCGTCATCCCTTGCGTCCGTAAATACCAGCGCCAGTCATTGTTGGCGAGAAACGTCTTACCCCAGTTCAGGAAGGCATTGGCTGAATCAATCGCATCGAACGGTTTCCAGTAGTATTCGTCCGGCACTTGGCTGAGAATAAGGTCGTTTTCCTCGATCATCTCGACGATATCACCCTTTTTCATCCAGGAGAGGCTATCCTGATGTGCCTGTGTCGCATACAAAATGGATTGACGACCAAGATTATAGCCAGCCAGTGTCGGATAACTGATTGACCGTTCGAGTCCATAAGGGGTCAAAATCAGTTGTGGAACGGTTCGTGTATCAAGCGGTGCAATCAAGTCGAATAAGGTGAACAAGCCGACTTGTTTCGTCTGCACGAGATCACGTTGTTCCTGCAGAACCTTTAGATTGAAGTCCTGTCGATCCTTCATCCCCGTGTATTCATCGCGGTAGGCGAATTGCTTCAATCCGAACGCTTTTGCGATCTGTCCGGCTTGTTCCGAGCGACCGGTGTCGAGTAGATATTGCATGAATGTCATCATGTAACCAATCGTCGGTGATGCTCCTTCATGATGAAAGACGGTATCGTGTGCCGACGTATAGACTTGTACGTCACCTGTAGCTTTGATTTCGCCACCTTTTCGAGGGTTTTGATTCCAGCGTGGGGTTGCGATACCGGTACTCGGTTGCGTCATCTCGTCCGCGATCGGGAATTGCAACCACTTTCCATCGACTTCTTCTTGGATAGCCGTGTACTCCTTAGGCATCTTGACCGGATGATAAAAGCCTTCCATATAGACAGTCCGGTAAGGAAGGAAAAAGCAGGCGACGACGATTAGCGTACCGACGATCGAGACCACCCGGTACAACTTCAGTGGAATCGTCCGCGACGCACGGATAAAGACGGCGTTCAATCCGACAGCGAGCAACAAGCTGTAACTGACCATCAAGAGACCAACTAGCTTATTTGGATCGCGGAACATCGCACCAATCAACGGTGTCTTTGTCACGAACAGAACAAATGCATCGGCAACTTGTTCATGGGTACCGGTCGCGAAGACGATCAGCGGAATCGCGAGCAGACTGAAGAACAGGTGAATCGGTTGCCGATACGCGACGATGGCTCCTAGTAAAATGAGTAAAAGCGTGATGACACCACCAATCCAAAACGTCAGCGGTAACGTCGTCAAATCAAACATCGGCCACCAGTAGCTCGTTAAAAATAAAACGTTCGTCCAGTTCGAGTGGCGACTGAACAACATCAACGTATCAGACACATTGATATTGTGTTGTGAAGCTTGTGAGCCGGTCAGAATCGAGCCGACGTACATCAAGAACCAATATCCATTGAACAGTAGAAAAACGAGACCAAACGCGCAGGTCGCTCGTACGTAAAACCAAAGTAACGACGACCAAACCCATTCTTTGCGACGCGTCCAACTTGTCTTTAGGAAAATAAGTCCGACCATGATCCCCATATAGATCAGCGAGAAGAAGAAATAATGAATCCCCGCCGCCATGAAGGCGAAGACGATCGATAGTCCGGTGATATCAATCCAAGTCCGTCGACTCAATCGGTCAGAGAAACGAAAACCGGGATCAAGCTGTTCCCGAAACTTCGGGTCGAAGATGTTGAAGAACAACATCAAAGCGTAAGGGAAGACGGAGTAACCACATAATAAATAGATATGTTGAATCCGCGTAATCACCCACGGGTTCAAGGCATAAAACAATGCGGCAATCGCGAAAGCAATCAGTGAGAGATAAGAAAAGTGCTTCGAGACATAAACGGAATGGAGCCGTTTCGTAAAAGCGAACATCGATAAAGCAGAGATCGTTAACAGTCCGATGATGAATGACTTGATCAAGACGGGACCGGATGAGCCAAACAATAGACTGAGTACATAAAACGGCAGGATGTAGAGCAATCGCGCGACATTCAGAAGCGTCGTCGTGCTCCAGCGGTTGTTCCAAGCCCCATAAATTTCTTCTAAATAACGGTGTGAGGACAGTCCGAAAGACATGTCGCTGAACGTCACCATTCCGGAACGAAACAACGGGAAGCTATAGATCAGAATGAATACAAACATACCAGATAGGACAAGGATGTCCTTACGGTATGTATACATGAAGTTCTTGAGGCGTTGACGGAACGAGTGCATCGGACAACTCCTTTCTGCGAAAATCCGTGCTGAACTTCTTCTCTACAGGAGGGCGATATTCCTAGAAATGGATGTACTTATTTTAGCAATAAATATGAGAAGGAACGTCCCCCCTAAGACGGAGCGTTACGGACGATTGCTTTTGGGTAAAGACCTACAACGAAACGAGTAGGAGGAAAGCGCATGAAATGGAAGGGAAGACAGCGGAGTTCAAACGTTGAGGATCGACGGGGAATGGGCGGGAAAGGAATCGCCGGCATCGGTGGTGGTGTCGGAATCATCCTGTTGATCGTCATCACCTTGATGGGCGGTAATCCAGCTGAATTACTCGGAGACTTAACCGGTGGGGATCAGCAAAATACGACGTACGAAGAAACAGCACAGGAAAAAGAAGCAGCGGACTTCGTCTCCGTCGTCTTAGCGGATACGGAACGGGTCTGGACGAAGGAATTCAAAGAAGATGGTAAGACCTATAAAGAACCGAAGCTCGTCTTATATACGGATCAAGTCAGCTCGGCTTGCGGACAAGCAGGGAAGTCCGTCGGTCCCTTTTATTGTCCAGGTGATCAGAAATTATACATTGATTTAAGCTTTTATGATGAACTGCAGACGAAGTACGGAGCCCCGGGCGATTTTGCGATGGCCTATGTCATTGCGCACGAGGTCGGACACCATGTTCAGACGTTACTTGGAAAGTCGGACGAGATCATGCCCCTTCGAGAGCAAATGAGTGAGGAGAAGTTCAACAAGTACCTCGTTCGATTCGAGCTACAGGCCGATTATTATGCCGGCGTCTGGGCGCATCATGCGCAAGGAGAAAACTTGCTCGAAGAAGGCGATCTTGAAGAAGCATTGACGGCAGCGAATGCTGTCGGGGATGATACGTTACAAGAGAAAGGGCAAGGATATGTCGTACCGGAAAGTTTCACCCACGGTACATCAGCGCAACGAGAACGTTGGTTCCAAAAAGGCTTTGATAACGGCACGATCGAAGGCGGAGACACATTCAAAGCGAAGAATCTATAGGACAGAAAACGACAGTCCTTTTGAAACATCTTCCAGTCTTTTCCGTAAAGAAGAGGGAAGGATTCAAAGGGGAGTGTCGAAGTTGAAGCACATCAGTCTATTTTTGTTGCTCTATACGGTTGTCGTTGTAATGACGTACATCGTGTCACGATTTGCGCCGGACTTGTTGATCTACATGGTCTATTTCGCCATTGCATCGTTACTTGTCATCACAGGCTATTTGTTGAAACGACTCGTACTAAAGCGCTAAATACCAAAAGAGGCTGACTCCAAAAAAGAATGACGTGTCTTTTCACGCCCTTTCCGCAGGCGAGACACAAGCCAGTTTTCCTGCTTCGTTGAAGCAGGAAAGCGGGTCTTGTTCGTCTCTGACAGCGTATAAATGCGCTTGTTCCTGTAGGAGTGGCGTGTGACGCGTCATTCTTTTTGTTACGAGATAAGGATGGCAGATCATCATTCTGCCATCCTTATCTTTGTAGAGACTGACTTTTGAGTCAGCCCCTTCGTTATTTAAAAGCCGCCTTATGAACGGAACATCGTCGGATCATCTGGAACGTTCTCCAGGTAAGCGATTCGTCCGTTTTCATCGAGACGTGCGATATCTTTTCCGTCTTGCGTGAAGACACTACCGTCTGCCCGTTTCCCGCAAACTGCCCAGCGTGTTTCGTACGTTCCGGGTGTTGTTTCTTCCCAGCCTGCATACATATGCTTAATATCCTGATTCGCCGTAAACACATGACGGACGAACTGTTTCCAAGCGTCGATCCCGTGCTGTGGTTGTCCGTTCAGAACGAAAGTGATGTCTGTCGTGAATAAGGAAACGAGATCCTCAAAAGCTTGTGCGTCCGTGCGTGACGCATCGAATAAGTCGAAATAACGATTCAATACCATAGTAAAAACCTCTTTCTGTTCATTAAAGTGTCATCATCCGGTCTGTGATTAACGCATGCAACCGTTCTAAATGTTCCGGTGGACAGGAGGCGTCGATTGCTTGACGGATCGAGCCAATCGATTCGCGCTTCAACGTCGATTGCCACGCCTCTTCCGCCTCTGTCATTAGATTCGAGAGTAGACCGATTTCCTGTTCCTGAATTCCCATCAAATCCTCAAAGACACCGCTTGACGCATACAACGTCTGTTTGCCCTCGATTGCTTGATAGACGTCAAAGATTTGAATTTCGTCTGCCGGACGCCGTAAGCGAAAGCCGCCTTTGACACCCGGTACGGAATACAACAGATCCGCCTGGACGAGTTTTCGTAAGAGCTTTTGAAAATAAGTCGGTGAGGCACCGAGTTGCTGGCTGATGAATTCACCGGGCAACACAGCGCGATCCGGAAGGAAGGTCAAAAGCAACATCGCGTAGACGGATTGCTCGACCCCGGTTTTCATTTGCATGAGAAGTCTCCTTTCGTTAAACGTGGATAATGTATATCCATAATAGTTTTATTCGAAAGAATTGTCGAGTTTTATGCTCTCACAAAACCGTCACACCTTTTCGACAGCATCTGCATGGCATCCCCGTTCCGGATTCGGTATACTAAATGTACGATATGTGAAAATATTCACTAAAAGTCGTTCACACTTTGTGAAAGGACGTTTGTATATGAATCCATTAAAAGGAATCGTTCAGATTCCACGCAGTATTCTCATTCAATTTATCATCGCGGCTTTCCTGATGGGGGTTGCGGTCGTCGGTCAATCGTACGGTATCGTGTTGACGGTCGATCGGATTTTCTTGAAAGAGCAACCGTTTGAAGCCGTCATTCCGTTACTGCTCGTTGTCCTCGGGATGCTGTTGCTCCGGGTCGCCGTGACGTATTGGAATGGTCGTCTCGGTACGACGTTATCGGCACACATGAAGCAGGCGCTTCGGGAAGCGCTCGTTGCGAAATACACGGGTCGTTCGGTCGAGATGATGCTACAAGGGCAAGCGGGACAGAAGGTCAGTGTCTTGCTCGACGCTGTAGACGAGATGGACAGCTACTACAGTCAATACTTGCCGAAAGTCGTTCAGACGACGATCGTTCCCTTGATGGTCTTGATTGCAGCATTCAGCTATGACTGGATCACCGGTCTCGTCATGATGATTACGGCACCGTTCATTCCGTTGTTCTACATCATCATTGGCATCATGACGCAAAAGCGGGCGGATGCTCAACTCGAGAAGATGACGGCATTCTCGGGAACGTTCCTTGATACGTTGCAAGGACTGACGACCTTGAAGTTATTTGGTCGTGCGAAACGACAACGTGACGTCATCGAAAAAAGCAGTCTTGATTTCCGGGATGCGACGTTAACGGTTTTGAAGCTCGCCTTCTTATCGTCGCTGATGCTTGAGTTCATCTCGATGCTCAGCATGGGAATGATTGCGCTTGAAGTCAGTCTGCGCTTGATTCTGTTCCAAAGCATCACCTTCATTCCGGCGTTCCTGATGCTCGTGTTGGCACCAGAATACTATCTTGCCTTAAAAGAGATGGGAGCTGCCTTCCATACGGGACGCGGTAGTGTCGCGGCGGCAAAACAGATCGCAGCCGAACTAACAGCAGACGATCGTCCTGTTGCCTTCGGGCAATCAGAACTTGCGATGAACCGTCCACCACGAATCGTCTTGGATGAAGTTGATTTTACGTATCAAGAAGGACGCTTTGCCTTACAAGACGTGACACTTGCGATTGAACCGTACCAAAAGGTGGCGTTGATCGGTCGCAGTGGTGCCGGTAAGTCGACTGTCTTGCAGTTGATTGCCGGACTCGCGGATCCAAAAGAAGGACGGATTCTGCTTGACGGGATTAATCGCAGTCAGGTGGAGGAAGCGAGCTGGTTCCGTCAGTTGAGCTACATCTCGCAGCATCCGTATCTGTATGCCGGAACGCTGGCAGAAAACATTGCGATCGGTGAACTCCGTCAAGCGACGCCGGGAGAAATCTTTGAGGCGGCGCAGGCGGCAGGACTCGAGGAGTTGATTGCGACGTTACCTGAAGGGATTGACACAGTAATTGGAGAAGGCGGACGTGGTCTATCAGGTGGCGAGAAACAGCGCGTTGCGTTGGCACGAGCGTTCTTGAAACGACCGAACGTCATCGTCTTTGATGAACCGACGACAGGACTCGACGTCAAAACGGAGCGACTGCTCCAACAAGCGATCGAACAGCTTGGACAAACAGCGACAGTCATTACTGTCGCACACCGCCTGCATACGATCGAGCGCTCAGATCAAATCGTCGTCCTTGACGGCGGACGAATCGTCGATCGTGGTACGCACGATGAACTGCTTGGACGTGATTCGGAGTATACCCGGATGCGTAGCGTCCAGAGAGGGGAGGAAACACGATGAAGGAACTACTAGGAGTCTTTCGTTTGATGGTGCATCAAAAACGCGATATCGCCTGGTCGATCTTCTTCGGTGTCCTCGCTGGAGTGACGGCGGTCGGGTTATTCGCAGCAAGTGGTTACCTGATTTCAAAGGCAGCCTTATTGCCACCGATTCAGACGCTTGCCGTCTTGATTGCGCTACAAAAAATCTCGAGTCTGACGCGCGCCGTCAGTCGATATGCAGAACGTTATTATTCGCACCGGGCGACGTTTACGATCCTCAGTGATATCCGGACATCGTTCTACCGGAGACTCGAGCCGCTCGCGCCAGGAATTTTCGGCAAATACCGGAGTGGGGATTTACTTGCCCGGATCGTCGGTGACGTCGAAAGTCTGCAAAATACGTTCTTACGTGTTCTCTATCCACCGATCGTCTTGTTGCTTGTCTTCTTCTGTACGATTTTTTTCGTCAGTTTCTTCTCGTGGACGATTGCCGGGATTCTACTACTTGGTTTGATTCTGACCGGTTTCTTGATTCCGGGCTGGTTCGCGTACCGCGAACAACGTTTTGCACGCTCAGTCCGTGTCCGCCGTGGTGATCTGTCAACAGAAGTGACAGAGTTGTTCCAAGGCTATCGGGATTTAAAGATTTACCAGCAACTTGATCAAAAAGAACAGGACTTGAATGCCGTCGCGAAACGGTATGTCGAGGAAGAAAAACGGAATGGGTTACATGCTGTTTCGAACTTGGCCTTGAATACGATGGTGACGCTGATCATCTCTTGGCTCGTTCTTGGTGTCGGTGCCTATCTCGTCGCGAGTGGACAACTCGAAGGGGTCTTCCTCGCCTTACTCGTCATGACATCGCTGACCGTTTTCGAGAATGCGGCACCGATGGCGATTTTACCAGGCTTCTTTGAAGATAGCCGTCATGCTGCGAAACGACTTGATGAAGTCGTGACCGAGCAAGAAGAGCCGACTTATGACACGTTCGTTCTCGATCAGGCACCGTCCTTTGAAACGAACGCGTTGACGTTCACTTTCCCTGATGCACCGCGTCCGGTTTTACGTGACGTCACCGTCTCGATTCCTGCCGGCAAGAAGACGGCGATCGTCGGGGCGAGTGGTTCCGGGAAATCCACGTTACTTCAATTGATGTTACGGATGTATCCAACGGACGGATTAACGATTGCTGGTCAAGAGAGTCAGACGGTTGATCCGGAAGGACTGTGGCAACACGCAAATGTCGTCCTGCAACAGAATCATTACTTTTATGGAACGCTTCGCGATAATCTATTACTCGCGAACGAAGCAGCAACGGACGAGGCGATGCGTCAAGCACTCGATGATGTTGGGTTAACGACGTTCGAATTAAACGATCGTGTATTTGAAAAAGGCGAGAACTTGTCTGGAGGAGAAAAACAACGCTTAGCGATTGCGCGTGTGCTCTTGCGGGAAGCGTCGCTTTACTTGCTTGACGAACCGACGTCTTCCGTCGATGCTTTGACGGAACAGATGATTCTCGATCGGTTGTTCGCACGGGCAGCGGACGCGACACTTGTCCTCGTCAGCCACCGGTTAGCGGGTCTTGAAGCGATGGATCAAATCATCGTCATGGATCAAGGTCACGTCATCGAAGTCGGAACATATACCGAATTGATGGCGCGACAAGGCGCGTTCTATGAGTTAAAACAAGTCGAACAGTCCGTGTTTGCTCCGATTGGATAAAGATATAGGATTGGCGATGACCCAATGCGGTACATCGCCTTTTTAGTTTATAAGGGAGAACCGAAAAAGGCATGACAGTCTACCTCTGAAATGGTAAAGTCTAGAAAAAGTGTGGAGGGATTTCATGCATATCGAACAATCATCCATCGTCGTCGATCAGACGACCGTTTCATATGATCATTTTCAAATGGGATCCAAACAGGTTTGCTTCTTAATCTCAGGAGCATCTTATTTGTACGATCATCCTTACTTCTACTACAGCCGGATGGCACTACTAGCTCGAGGCATCGATGTCATCTGTATTCACTATGTGACGGAAGAGCTATTTTCGATGTCAGCCGCAGAATCGAATGTCTGCATGACGCGCCGGGTCGACGCCGTCGTCTCAGAAGTGCTTGCGACACATACATACGAAAAGGTTCAGTTCATCGCAAAGTCGTTAGGAACGATTCCGCTAGCGGCATTGCTTGCTAAGCCGAATCTACAGACAGCATGCTTCGTCTTCTTAACACCCGTTCTTGAAGCCGAAGTAGTCGAACAAATCGCCACATCGTCGCAAGCTGGACTCCTTGTCATCGGAACAGCCGATAAGTTTTATGATGAAGCGGCACTTGAAACGTGTCGCACCTCACAACTGACGATTGATGTTATTGAAGGAGCGAATCATTCCTTGGATCAAGGATTCGAGGTCGATCCATCGCTTGCAGTCCTTGGGCATGTCGTTCGTCAAATCGAAGCCAGTTTGTTCGAACCACTACCTAAGTAACAAAAAATCCGTCCGGCAGAGAGCCTGCTGGACGGATTTTTTAGTATGGACGAAGTAAGGCACGAACGGGACTACCGTCGCCATCGACGAGCGGGAGTGGGACGGCGTTGAGGTGGTAATCACCAGGCGTGATCGCATCAAGGACGAGTCCTTCGAGGATATGGACTCCATGCTGCGCCAGTGCGTGATGGGCCGCCATTTCCTTGCTATCGATCGCATCGACGCTTGGTAAGTCGAGACCAATCAGCGAAATTCCGAGTTCGCCGAGACGTTCAGCAAGACTTGGCGTCAAGACGGGAATCGTTTCTGGGAAAGTTGATTTGTCGATCCAACCATCCGTTTTGATGATCAAGCGCTGGACGTCATTTAGCTCAAAGCCATCTAAATCAGCGGCTGTGATTTCTGTACGACCTGGTAAGTAAATGACACGTGCATGTCCGATGTAGAGATCCGGATCAAGGTCGATGATTTTTTGTCCAGCATCGTCAAAATGAAACGGCGCGTCGACATGAGTGCCAGTATGCAGACTCATCGTTACCTTTCCGACGTTAACGGAACCGGTGTCTGCCTTATTCCATGTCAATGTTGCTTCAAACGGTGTATCCCCCGGCCACGTCGTGACGTGGCGATCAAGTGGTTGTGAAACATCAATCCATCGTGTCATCGCTTCATCCTCCTCATAATGTCGTGCGGACTGACCACAGTTCCGGGAAGAAGCGGTGGTCGAGCACACGGCGTAGATAACTGACGCCAGAAGAACCGCCCGTTCCTGGCTTTTGTCCGATGATCCGTTCGACGGTACTCATATGGTTAAAGCGCCACATCTGCTGTTGGCTCCCGATATCAAGTAGTTTTTCACCGAGTTCATACAAATCCCAGTATTGTTCGACATCCCGATAGACACTTGCCCAAGCTGCTTCGACACTTGCATTCGGCGTCCAGTCTTGCGTGACATCACGCTCAAGGACGGATTGGTCGATTGGTAGCCCATGGCGCGCCATTGCTCGGATCGTTTCGTCGTAGATGCTTGGTGTCTTCAGATCTTCCAGCATCATCGGATAGAGTGTTTCGTCATGCGCATACACTTTTAGCATCTGCTCATTCTTGAAGCCGAGCGCGAATTCGATTTGGCGGTTTTGATACGATTGGAAACCGGACGAGTGCCCAAGCGCATCACGGAATTCCAGATATTCGGCAGGGGTCAAGGTCGACAAAACATTCCACGACTGAATCAACTGGTGCTGAATCTTTGAAATACGTGCGAGCATCTTAAACGATGATTCGAGATCATCGTTTGCGACCGCTTGCGTCGCTGCTCGCATCTCATGCAGGATCAGCTTCATCCAGAGTTCGCTCGTTTGATGAATGATGATGAACAGCATCTCGTCATGATGCCCCGATAAGCGATGTTGACTCGTAAGCAATGGATCTAGTTGCAAATAATCCCCGTAGGACATATCTTTCTTAAAATCCGTTTGAATCGATGCTTCAATAGACGTAGGATCTGTCTTTGTCATTCCCATTCATCCCCTTTATCATATTAATTCAGTTTTCGTTTTTCAGCGGTCTGTGGTTGTTCCGGATGCGCCCGTTTCCAGAAGAAATAGGCGATCGACAAGAATACTAACCACGGTACACCAAACTTCAAGACGATTTGGAAATCCGTGAACCATGTCGTTAGGACGAGTGCGAATAACAACAATGCACCGAGGGCAGTCAGATAGGGATAGCCCATCATCCGAACCGGTAACGTCCGTCCACCCTCACGTTCCCAGGCTTTACGGAAGTACAGATGGGAGATGAAAATCATGAACCATGTGAAAATCGCCCCGAACATCGAAATCCCCATCATGAATGGATAAGAGACGCTCGATTGACTGCTGATGATCGCTGCGAGAAAAATCCCGAGCGTTGACAAGGCGAGTGCGAAGAGTGGTACACCTTTTCGATTCAAGCGTCCAAATACTTTTGGCGCATACGTTGCCTTCGATAACGAATACATCATCCGTGTCGAAGCATACAGTTGACTGTTCATCGCAGACAGCGCCGCTGTCAGGATGATGAAGTTCATGATGCCGCCTGCATACGGAATCGATAGCATCTCCATTACTTTGACGAACGGACTTTGATCGACGCCGCCTGCTTGTTGCCACGGGACGATCATCAACATCAAAGCAATCGTGATGACATAAAACGTCGAGAGACGGAAGACCGTCGCTTTTAATGCTTTCGGTACGGCGACATCTGGATCCTTCGCTTCACCAGCGGTTACGGCAATCAATTCCGTTCCGAGGAAGCTGAACAGGGAGATGAAGATCGCGATCCAGAGACCTGAGAAACCGAACGGCATGAAGCCACCGTCATTTGTGAAGTTTTGTGGACCAATCTCAGGACTTGGACTACCAATGACCAAGTAGGCACCGAGCAGGATGAATAGCAAGATGGCACTGATTTTAATGACTGAGAACCAGTATTCGAAGGTCGCGAACGTATTGACTGTCGTGGCATTAATGTAAATCAACGCGGCAGCGAATACGAGAATCCAGACGACCCCGGGAACGTCCGGGAACCAGTACTTCATATAGATAGCAATCGCACTGACCTCAACGCCAATCGCGAGAACGTTTGCGATCCAGTATGAATAGCGGACGAGAAAACCCGCATAAGGACTAATGTATCGTTCGGCAATCGTACCGAACGAGCCAGATGTCGGATGGGCGACCGTCATTTCAGCCAGACAGCCCATTAAAAGTAGAACGATGAAGGCACCGACTGCGTAACTGATCAAAACACTCGGTCCGGCAAGTCCGATCGCAAGTCCACTTCCGAGGAAGAGACCGGTACCAATCGCACAGCCCATCGCAATCATCGTGAGTTGGCGTGTCTTGAGATCACGCCGTAGTTCAGTAGGTTGTTCCATGGTGTACTCCTTAAGCAACGACTTCGCGTTCATTCGCGAAACGTTCGTATTCTTTATCTTCCATGATTCGTTTGAGTGTCGCGACGACGTCATAGACATCGGTAAACGTATTGTAGAGCGCGACGGGTGCTAGACGGACGATGTTTGGCGCCCGGAAATCAGGGATGATCCGATTTTCCTTGAGTGCTTTACAGATCCGTGCTGCTTCCGGGTGCTCGAGGCTGAGATGCGCCCCGCGGCGTGTATCGTCGATCGGATTTCCGATGACGAAACCGTACGGTGTGAGTTCCTGCTCGACGAGTTCCATCATGTACTGCGTCAACGCGAGTGATTTTGTCCGAACGGCTTCGATACCGACTTCGTCAAACATCTCTAATGCACCGATTTGTGGAGCAAGACTTAAGACGTGTGGTGTCCCGATCTGGAAGGCACCGGCATGCGCCGCCGGTGTCATCGTGTGATCCATGTCAAACTGCTTATCCTTGCGTGAACCAAACCAGCCCGTCAGACCAGGCAACGTTCCGAAATGACGTTCGTGGACGAATAATCCACCAACCGTTCCAGGACCGCCGTTCAAGTGTTTGTAATTACACCAGTAGGCAAAGTCGACATCCCAGTCATGGAACGCGTGGGGAACGGCTCCGACGGAATGACAACCATCAAAACCAATCAGGATGCCACGGTCGTGTGCCTCCTTCGTCAAACGCTCCATATCGAGAATTTGTCCACTTCGGTAAAGTACCGCCGGCAAGACGATTAACGCGATATCATCTGTCATCGCAGCGATGATATCGTCTTCTTCTAAAAAGCGACCGTCCCGACTCGGTACTTGGATGAGGTGTGTCTCCGGATCCAGGCCACGTAAGCGAAGTTGGCTTTGGAGGGCATAGATATCCGACGGGAACGTCAGCGCATCCGCTAAAATCTTGTCTCGTCCTTCTGTTGGTTGGAAGAATGTCGCGACGAGTTGATGGAGATTGACGGTCGTCGAACCGGTCACCATGACTTCTTCAGCTTGTGCGCCGACGAGCGGAGCGTTGAGAGCAGCGAGACGTTCCGATAATTCAAACCAAGGATGACGTCCTTTCATCCAGCCATCGATTCCGAGTTCTTTCCAGTCTGATAGCGACTCGAGCAACGTCTTCTCGGCACGCTTCGATAACAAGCCGAGCGAGTTTCCGTCCATATAGATACTACCCGGTTGCAGATAAAACTCATCACGATAGGCGGCGAGTGCATCTTGCTCGTCCCGAGCAACAGCATCGCTCCGTTTTGCTTGCAGTGTCATACGTCATCCTCCTCAAATGAATGCTCAATCAATTTTGACAAAAGCGTAGCAAACAAATTGACATTGTGTCAATATTATCGAATAGAGAAAACAAAAGGAGTGAAGGACATGTCATCTTCTCAACCAGAAAAAATCGATAAACGTCATCTGCGCACAGTGCGGACACGCGAGAAACTGTTGAGTGCGGCACGTGACGTCTTCTTAGAACAAGGGTTTCAAACGGCAACCATTTCACAAGTGATTAAACAAGCGGGCGTCGGCTACGGAACAGCCTATGTCCATTTCGAAGGAAAAGATGAGCTGCTCGTCGTCCTGATGGAAGATGTCATGAGCCGCTTCCACGCGATCGCGGAACGAACATTCGAACCGGCGACGCCGCTAGAGGCAAAGGAACGTATCGTGACGCAAGCGACGGATTTCTTACGTCTCGCGGAAGAAGAACGAGCGATACTACGAATCGTCGAGCAAGCAATCGGCATGTCTTACATCGTCCGTGCGAAATGGAAAGCGATTCGGGAACGGTTCATCGATCGGATCAGTCAGGATATCCAGTACGCGCAGGAGACAGGACTTGCGCGGCAGGATGTCAATCCGAAACTCGTCGCCCGTGGGTGGTTCTTCGCGAATGAGATGTATTTATTCGAAGTCGTCCGCGAAGAGGCGACAGCGACGATCGAAGAGATCGCGCACGTCTTATCGACGATTTATACGCAAGGACTCTACCGGGTCGAGGATTGATGAACGGACGGGAAGGGAACGTTTCGAAGTAGAAGGGAGCGTGACCGGGATGGCGTTTGATTACGATCTCGATTTCAAGACGACGGATTTTCGTAAGGAGCCGGAAAAGTACCGGGTTGGACGCGGGGAGCAAGGGGTCTTACTCGTCGAACCTTATAAAAGTGAGATTTTGCCACATTGGCGTTTTAAGACGCCGGATATCGCGAAGGAATCGTCTGAGAAAATTTATGAGATGTATTTAGCTTATAAAGAAGACGGAGACTTCGTCGGCATGGATATGGCGCGGAAGTTCATTCAGATGGGACATACGCGCGCACGACGTTACGCGAACTATAAGGGTGGGCGTAAATATAAAGATAAAGAGACTAAAGAATTGCACACGCGCGAGATCGACGAAGAAAAAGCAAAATCTGCGGCCATCTTTCAAGAAAAATGGGATTTGATCCGGGCGGATGAAGAGTACTTGGCGTTAAAACGGGAACATCAAAAACAATACGGTTAAATTGCGATTCTCTAATAGAGGAATGGAGTGGAAGTAGTGCGAACAGGATCAAAAGTCATCGTGGGAATCGTCATTGTTTTCGTACTGGCTTTAGTTTGGTGGCTCGCATCACCTCTTTTTTTGAATGAATCAGTCGATGAAGGACTGCCGCCAGGTTCTTCGACAGTGGAACAAAAAGAGGAGGAAAACACCCCCGAAACGTCACAACCTTCTCCTAAAGAAACAGAAGCTGAATTATCAGGTACATTCATGAACGGTGAAAAAAATTACAAAACATCAGGGGACGTTAGGACGCTAACTGTAGACGATACGTTGTATCTACGTTTTGAAGATTTCCAAACGACGAACGGTCCAGATCTGTTTGTGTATTTGGTCGAGCCCGGTGAAGATACAGCAGATGGAATTCGTCTCGGTGCCTTAAAAGGGAATCAAGGAAATCAGAACTATATAATTCCAAAAGACGTCGATTTGACGAAACATAGCCGTGTCGTCATTTGGTGTCGTGCCTTTGATGCTGACTTTGGAACAGGTGACTTAAAAGCAATGAATGAATGAAAAAGCAATGCGCTTCCGAATAAAAAATCGGAAACGCATTGCTTTTTTGACGTTAAGAACTCTGTTCGACCTTGGCAATCAGTCGTGCTTGACGTTTTTGCCAGATGAACGATCCGATGAACGTCACGACGAGGAAAATCAGACCGAGTGCAAACGGATAGAGAATATTGACGTCATATAGGACACCCGCAAGCGTTGGTCCGAGCACGTTCCCGATGCTCATGTAGGCGTTGTTCATCCCCATAGCAAAGCCTTGCTCATTACCAGCGAGTTTTGAAATCATCGTATTCAAGACGGGACGTAAAATCGACGTCGCGAGGAAGATGACGAGGGTGATCGCAAAGAATCCACCGTAACTTGATGTCAATAATGACAACAGGAAGCCAAGCGCTGCGATGAACAGGAATAGGTTCAAGACCTTTCCTTCTCCGAGACTACGTGACAGCTTATCGACGATGAAGATTTGAGCAATGACGCTGATGATCCCGGTCGACGTCACCATGATCGCGATGTCTTTCGGTGAAGCACCGAATTGGTCATCGACGAATAGACCAAGTACTGATTCGTATGCCATGAGACCGAAGCTCATGACGAGTGTAATGACGAGCGGGACGAAGTACGGTTTCTTAAATGATGTGCCCAGTTTCTTAAGCATCGACCCTTCGTCTGGTGCCATCGCCGTCGCATCGTGTTTTTCGCTTTCTTGAAGCAACAGGACGCTGAACAAGACGGCTGCCCCTGAGACGATCGCTGAGACGAGGAGTGGCAATTTTAAGTCGTATTCGGCAAGGAATCCACCGATTCCAGGACCGATGACAATACCGAGTGACATCGCAGCTGAGACGTAACTGTTTCCTTTTGCGCGTTGATCCATCGTCGTGATGTCCGCGACGTAAGCAAAAATCGCTGGAATCAGAAGTGCAGCACCGGCACCGCCGATTGCGCGCGAGATGTAGAGGACCGTGACGGAATTGGAGAAATAGAAGACAAACATCGAGAGCGTCAAGCCGATCAATCCATAGATGATCATCTTGCGACGACCGTATTGGTCCGCCCATTTTCCGGCAATCGGTGACATGACGAGTTGTGCTCCGGCAAAGATGGCGATCATTAACCCAGCCGCCGTCCCACCTTGTCCAATTGACGCTAAGTAAGCGGGTAGAATCGGAATGATGATCCCGAAGCTCCCGACCGCAATAAACATATTGATCATGAGGACCGTTAATTTTTTTCGTTGATCCGCGTGCAAGGGGACCCCTTCTTTCGACCCGCTTTCTGTAAGCGGTTATTTGTTTCACCTTCATTATCTTAGATTCAAGCTAAAGGACCTGTCAACGCAGACGAGTCGAGGATTCGAAAAAGGGGCTGACTCAAAAAAAGAATGACGCGTCTTTTCACGCCCTTTCCTAAGGCGAGACACGCGAGCCAGTTTTCCTGCCTTATTTAAGCAGAAAAGCGGGTCTTGTTCGTCTCTGACAGCGCGATGCGCTTTTTCCTGTAGGAGGTGCGTGTGACGCGCCATTCTTTTTGTTACGAGATAAGGGTGGCAGATCATCATTCTGCCACCCTTATCTTTGTAGAGACTGACTTTTGAGTCAGCCCCGATTCAGACTTATTGTTCTTTTTTTAATAACCATTTGATGTTCGGTGACAGCAACGGTCGGAAGATTGTCACGACGGGTCGACTCGACAGCAACCAGACGAAACCGGTAGCGAGCAAGAAGGACAGTCCAATCAGTAACAGTGGCGACTCCGTAATGGCTGGTGGAACCGAATCACGGAACAAACGGACAATGAACGAGTGAATCAAGTAAATCGCAAGCGTCTGGATGCCGATCTGATCGAATCGATCTCCAAATGACCGGTGCGGCACGAGCAACAAGACCGAGAAAATCATGATCGTACTGACGGCATAGAGGAACAATTGAATCGCTGCTCCCTTCAGAAGTGAGACTTCAAATTCTCCATAGGTGTCGCGGTAGAAGAGCCAGACCGTATCAAATCCGTTTTTCGTCCAGACAATCATGAAGACGACAATCAAGAGTGAGACGATTAGTCCGGTCAGTCGACCAATCGGTGCCGTCATCTGCTTTCGCCAGCCGGCGTCAGTCAGCCAACCGCGCTCTTTGACGAGGTAACCCATCAAAAAGAACGGATAAAAACTGACGACTTTTTGTAACGACAGGAAGTTCGTGATTGAATCTGGGTTGGCATTGATCAATAACGCAAATAAGACACTGACGATCAGCGGGAAACGCATCACCTGGAATGCCGGTGTGACGGTTTGCCAAATGATGATCCCAAGCAGATACCAAAGCGTCCAATTCGGAACGAGCGGATGGAGTAACCCATCGAACATCTCACGTAAGGAATCATCCTGCGTGTAGGACAAATAGATTTCGTGAATCGATTGCCAGATGAAATACAGGGCAACGAAGGCGAGGATGCGTTGCGGTCGAACTTGTTTGAAAAAGTAGCCACTCATGAAGATGAAGGCGGGCATGTGCAACAAGTAAATGACGTTATACGCCATCCTCACACTATCGTTTCCCGGTAAATCACGGAACGTCTCGATCAAATGACCGAAGACGACCATGAAGATGAGTAAGACCTTATAGTTCCCAAGCCAATGATCGTACGCTGGTGTGGTCACTGGTTTGATGGGGCGATTCATTTTTTCTCACCCAGCAGGATTTGATCAACGAACCGGGCGCTCGATTTCCCGTCTTGATGTTCAAAGAAATACTCTGCGAATGCTTTGACGTTATGCATTTCGAAGTCCTTGTTTTTAATCCGTTCAATCAATTCGTCCGATGTCTTGACGATTGGACCCGGAACGAATTCTTCGAAGTCGTAATAGAAATCACGTTTTGAGATGTAGTCCTCAAGGTCATACGCGAAGAACAACATCGGTCGATTCAATAGGGAGAACTCGAAACACGTTGATGAGTAATCCGTAATCAAGATGTCTGAGACGAACAGCAACTCATTGATTTCACGATGATCCGTTAAATCGAGGAAGAAGTCAGCGTAGACTTCCGGAATCTCCATCCGGCGGCGGATGAATGGATGCAGTTTAAGGACGAAGACGTACTCCTCATGAAGTGCTTCATACAGCGCATCGAGATCGAGTTGATCAAAATCATAATAGGCACTTTTCGCACCATTTCCTCGGAACGTCGGCGCGAACATGATGACTTTCTTTTGTTTGAAGATGGGATATTCCTCATAGATACGTGCTTTTGCTTCCTCGATGAACGGTTGATCGAAGAACATATCCGTCCGTGGAATACCGGTCGCGATGACCTGATCTTCCCGTAACCCGAAGCCTTCAGCATAATGACGGGCGACATTATGCGAGCTGACGATCGCTTTCGTATAGTTTCGATGACTGAGCGAGTTCGCGCTTGGACCACCTGGTTTTCCGAGGCGGCTGTACCCGAATGTCTTGAAGGCGCCAACAGCATGCCAGACTTGAACCAAATCACTGCCTTTCCGAATGTTCAACGGGTAAATCATCGGATAGAAGTCATCGACAAGAATCGTCTTTGCTGTCGCTAAATGGTATGGCAAGGCAAATTTGTCACGCCAATCACGACGAGACTGAAGATTTGGTTTGAAGAAGGTCTTCACATCGAGATCGAGATCACGACGCTTGACTTCATCCAAGATATAAGCAAAGTTCCCACTGATATCACTCCGTGAATCCGAAGCGAGGATGACTTTGTTCTCTTGGATTGGTTGCGTCCATTTCGTAACGTTATAAATCGCCTTGAAGGTGAAACGACGAAACTTGAACGCGCGCTTTTTCATATTCTTCTTCCACTTCTTATAGCGATCGATGACTTGGATTAGACGTTTCGATTCGCCTTTCTTCAGGGAATGGAAACCTAAAGAGTTGCTGTATTCCGAATACTGCACGACAAGTTCATATTCGAGTAAGATCAAGCTGTTACTATGTTTTGTATCGACGCGGTAAGCGACTGGGATTAACGAACGCGTATCACCAAAAGGCGCTTCATGTAAGATCGTTTTTCCTTGGACGATGGCGAAGAACGCATCAAAATAGCCCATCGGCAGTGGACGACCTGTCGGCGTGATATGGTTCAGGTTCAATTCGCCCGTAAAGGCTTCTTCCGTCCAGTCACCTTCGAACGGAAAGCGGCAAATGAACGTCCGTTTGTTTCGTTTATTACGAAAGACGATGGCACGTTCAAGCGGTATTAATGCTTCAGTAGGTTCAGACTGAATATACTCATCGTCATGTTCCTCAAGTTCAGGTTGCTGTTGCGATGTAGGATTTTCAAATAACGTTTGTTCGGCACGCAAAAAATCAGCCAATCCACTTAAACGTGCTTCGAAACGAAACGTCGTTCCAACTAATTCCAAGTAGGTGACCTCAGCATGTAAAGTAGGGGTCAGTGTCTCTTCGATCAAAACCATCTCTCCTCGCTCGAATAATTACAATGCATTTACACAATCATGATAGATTTTTAAATTTTACGTGAACATAGTATAGTGAAACTAGAAATCACCACTCATTATATCGTGAGACATTAAAATTAATAGGGATTTCTTTATTTTTTTGTGTTTTTGTAAAATAACACTTCAACACAGACTGCATCATTACACATACCCTGAACGCTAGGGAAAGAAAACCGAAATTCGATTATTTCATAAGGGAGGGAAGCAGGTCGTCTCGTTTGAAAGAGCCAACGAGACACTGCGTCAGAAGATGATTTATGCAGCCATTTTAGCTGGAGGAAAAGGAACACGAATGGGGAATGTCGATCGACCGAAACAATTCTTATCGATCGGAGAACGTCCAATCATCGTCCATACAGTAGAGAAATTCCTATTACATGAGGATTTTGACCGCATCATCATCGTCACACCGACTGCTTGGATTAACTATACGCGCGATATTTTGGAGAAATACATTGGAAAAGATGAACGCCTCGTCATTACACCGGGTGGACAGGATCGTAATGAATCGATCATGGCAGCGGTGAACTGGATCGAAGAGAAAAACGGTCTGTCTGAGGAAGATATCATCGTCACACACGACGCCGTCCGTCCGTTCTTAACGCATCGCATCATTAAAGAAAACATTGAAGCAGCGCAAGAATTCGGCTCATGCGACACGGTCATTTCAGCGATTGATACGATCGTCGCTTCGACGAATGGTAAAACGATTACGGACATCCCGGTTCGTGATCAAATGTATCAAGGACAGACACCACAAAGTTTCCAGATCACGAAATTGAAAGCGCATTATGAATCACTCTCGACCGAGGATCGTGCTATTTTGACTGATGCTTGTAAGATTCTTTTACTTAAAGGGGAAGATGTCGCGCTCGTCACAGGGGAACTGTTCAACATTAAAGTGACGACACCATACGACCTACGGATTGCGAATGCTATCTTGAAGGAGCGGATTCATCAATGATTAACCAAGTCTATCAACTCGTCGCCCCGCGTCAAATCGAAGTGACGTATGATGAACGGTCATTGAATACTGATCGTGTTGTCGTGCGTCCAACGTATTTATCGATTTGTCACGCGGATCAACGCTACTTCACGGGTAGCCGTAGTGCGGAAGTATTGGCGAAAAAATTACCGATGGCCATGATTCATGAAGGCATCGGAAAAGTCGTACATGATCCGAGTGGAACATTCAAGAAGGGAACACTCGTCGCGATGGTTCCGAATACACCGACGGAAGAAGATGACATCATCGGTGAAAACTATTTGCGAACGAGTCGTTTCCGTTCGAGTGGATATGATGGCTATATGCAAGACTATGTGTTCTTAAAAGCAGATCGTCTTGTCGAGGTACCGGCTGATCTTGATCCTGAAGTCGCGGCATTCACTGAACTCGTCAGTGTATCGGTCCATGCCTTGACTCGTTTCGAAAAGATTGCCCATCCGCGTCGGGAGACGTTCGGAGTGTGGGGTGACGGGAATCTTGGCTTCATCACAGCACTCTTGCTACGTAAGTTGTATCCGGAAGCGAAATTACTCGTCTTTGGCAAAACGCAGTCGAAGCTTGACTATTTCTCGTTTGCAGACGAGACGTACCACATCGATCAGATTCCAGCCGATGTCTCCTTCAACCACGGTTTCGAATGTGTTGGGGGAATTGGCAGCCAATATGCGATCAATCAGATGATCGACTATATCATTCCGGAAGGCACGATGGCGTTACTTGGCGTATCAGAAGATGCCGTCGCGATCAACACGCGGATGATTCTTGAAAAAGGACTTCGTGTCTACGGTTCAAGTCGGAGTACACCGGCTGATTTCGCACGGACGATGGAATTGTATCAAACACATCCTGATATTCCAGCTTATTTATCGAACCTGGTTTCAGGCGTCTTCCAAATTCGACAAATCGAAGATATCCATAAAGCGTTTGAAAACGATTTGACGAACCGGTTCGGAAAGACGGTCATGGAATGGTGCATGTAACGATGTGCGCTGAAAAAGAGGAGAATCGTCTATGAAACAAAAAATTCGGTTATTGCAACGACGGACGGTCCACTATCTGCTTGCTGTGACGTACTGGTTGACGAAACGGTTACCGATTCAACCGAAAAAAGTCGTCTTTGCGACATATCGTTCCGATCGTCTTGTCGATAACTTTCGTGCCGTCTACGATGAACTCGAACGTCGCGACTTAGGGTATGAATACGTTTTTTTGTTAAAGCGATTCCCTCAATCGTTGGCGGGGCAAATCCAATACGTCTTTCATATGATGCGAGCGACGTACGAGTTAGCGACTGCTCGTTACTTCATCATTGATGATTATTATTACCCTGTATATGTGTCGTCCTTACGGGAAGGAACAGAAGTCATTCAGCTATGGCATGCTTGCGGAGCCTTTAAAAAGTTCGGCTATAGTGTGCTTGATAAATCGTATTCACCGGATGATGATTATTTGAAGATGGTCCAGATTCACCGGAACTATAGCAAGGTCTATGTTTCCGGTGAAGCATGTATCACACCATATGCGGACGCTTTCGGAATGGAGCAGAAACGGATCTATCCCTTAGGGGTTCCACGGACGGATCAGCTACTGAACACAGCACGCCAAGCCCGTGTTCGAGAAAAGTTGTATGACCGATATCCAGAATGGCGCAAGAAACGAATCATCTTACTCGCGCCGACGTTCCGAGGAAATGGACAGACAACGGCACATTACGATCAAGAGCTCGATTTTGAGAAGTTCCGTCGTGAGCTTGGACCGGATACAGTCCTCTTGCTTCGCATGCACCCGTTTGTTCTCAATCCACCAGTCGTACCGGACGCGTATGCGGATCAAATCATTAACATGACAGACTATCCGGACATCAATGATCTGATGCAGATTGCGGATATTCTGATTACGGATTATTCGTCTGTCATCTTCGAGTTTGCCTTGTTGCAGAAGCCGATGATTTTTCTCGTCAACGATCTGCAGTCGTATAAAGCAGAACGCGATTTCTACTTCCCATACGAAACCTTCGTGCCGGGACCAATCGTGTCGACGTTTGAAGACGTCATTGCTTGGATTAAACGTGGACAATTCGATACACAGAAGATCGAGACATTCGCGAATCAGTTCTTTACGTATCAGGATGGAGAAGCGACCAAACGAATCGTCGACCATATGTTATATGACACGATTCCAGAGGCGCCTGTCTATACGAAAACACCAGTGTGAATACAGAAAAACGTTCCGATTGCGTCTCCATTTGGGGAGAGAGACGTCATCGGAACGTTTTTATGTTTGAATTGGGGCTTGATTGGCGCGAGCAGGGGTAGCTCGCAGAATGCGCACCTCTTAAAAGTGCGTCAACTTGTCCTTTGCGGACGTTCTCGGTTTGACAGGTGGAACGATGGCAGGCCAGCCAATTTGAATGACGCCAAGAACACGTTCGTTTTCAGAAGCGTCAACGAGTGAGGCATACTCTGGTGTGAACCAGTGTTTCCCGCTCTTCCAGCAACAACCAAGACCTCGTTCTGTTGCTACCAACTGTAGATTTTGAATCATCGCAGCTGTTGCAAGTGTATCCTCGAGCTGTTGATCCGGTGTCCCTTGTACCTGACAAAGTACCGTTAAATAAACGGGAACTTCCCGTAATTTTTGTTCAGCCTGTTGACGTTGTTCAGACGTTTTCGTCTCGAATTGACCACGCGCTGTCAGCAATTCCATCAAGGCATCGACATACCGTGTTTGTCCGTCTTCGATTGCGAGAACAAAGCGCCAAGGCTCTCTTAATTTATGATTCGGGGCATAAATCGCCGTGTCGAGTAATGCTTCTACCAATTCGACCGGAACGGGTTGTTCCGTATAGGACCGGATCGACCGGCGTGTTTCAATCACTTGTTGGGCATGCATCCGTTTCATCTCCTCACTGAGTACTTTTTCACTATAAATGATAACGATTATCATTGTCAACGTTATTTGTCAGAAAACAAAAAAAGACGATTCCCGATAGGAAATCATCTTTCGTTGCATTCGAATTAAGAGGCTTTTCGTTCCTCGTCTTGATCTTGAGCAACAGTCGTTAGTTTCTTTTTCATAAGACGAATCCGGTATAAGGCAAATAGATAATGGGCGAAATAGATCGTAAAACCAAGGAAAATCGTTAATGCTACATGAATTTGAACGCCAGGAACAGCATGAAGCTGTATGAAGAGCAAGACAGCCATTGCCATCGTATAAAGCACCATTTCCACCGATTGTGGCATGACGCGTTGACGTTTTAAGAAAAAGGAACGCATAAGTGGCAGGACGACGAGACTGACGAGACGATCAACCAGTCCAATGACAAGCACGCTGATCACCATCGCTAAACCATTTTCAAAAGCGATTAACCGTGGGAAGACAAGATAGGTGACGAGTAATAGTGGTCCAACTAATAAAAAGATTGAAATCGAGGCACGTGCGAATACGAAGAGCCCGTTGACACTTGTTAAAAAGGCACGAACGATCTTTTGTGACCAAGGGGATGGTCGACCAACTTGCCAAGCAAAACAACAAGCAAAGATGAACGCATAAAATTGCAGAAAGGCAACCATAAAGCATCTCCTTTAGATATGAAACTCATTGTCCCTAGTGTATCGATTTTAAGGCTGAAGTGCAAAGAAGAACTTTTCGTAAAGTATAAGAAAAGAGGCTGACTCAAAAAAGAATGACGCGTCTTTTCACGCCCTTTCCTCAGGCGAGACACAAGCCAGTTTTCCTGCTTTATTCAAGCAGGAAAGCGGGTCTTGTTTGTCTCTGACAGCGCAAAGATGCGCTTTTTCCTGTAGGAGTGGCGTGAAACGCGTCATTCTTTTTGTTATGAGGTAAGGGTGGCAGATCATCATTCTGCCACCCCTATCTTTGTGGAAACTGACTTTTGAGTCAGTCCCTTTCGTCAATCAATCCAGATTCGGTTCTTTTTTTCCGTGCAAGAAGAAGGACAGAATCAGTGCAAGCGCAGATAAGACGGTCGCAATCCAGAACGCATCGGTGATCCCTTGGATCGTCGCTTGTTTCGTCAGCATCGTAAACCAACTCGTTGAAGCGGCTTGTGAGCTACCCAACTGTTGTCCAAGATCGTTTAAATGTTGCGAAAGCGTCGGGTCGAGCGTCGTAAACTGATTCGCGTCGTCTGCCAAGTGAGCCGTCGTTTGACGGGTCATGACGGTGACGAGAATTGCCGTTCCGATGGAGCCGGCGACTTGACGAAGTGTGTTTTGGGTCGCGTTTCCGTGCGGGATCATCTTCATCGGTAAAGCGTTCATACCGGCAGTCATGATTGGCATCATGATAAATGCCATACCGAATGACCGAAGCATGTAGATGCCCATGATGGAATAATACGACGTATCCATGTTTAATTGCGTCAATTCCCATGTCCCGTACGTCATCAACGTCAAACCGAAGATAGCGAGCGGTCGAATACCGAAGCGGTCAAATAAACGACCGGCAATCGGTCCGGTGATTCCCATGATCAGTGATCCGGGCAAAAGGAGAAGACCTGAATCGACCGGTGAAAAACCGCGAATACTTTGAAGGTAAATCGGTAAAAGCAACATCCCGCCGAACAAGGCCATCGTGACGATGACATTGATGAAGAGGGTGAACGAAAATTCCGGAACCTTTAACACACGAATATTCAACATTGGATCTTCCATCGACAGCTCACGCATTGCAAAAGCAGCAATTCCAATTAAGCCGATGACGATCGTGCTGATGACGATCGGGCTATCCCAGCCGTCATTCCCGGCTTCACTGAATCCGTAAAGGAGACTCCCGAATCCGATCGTACTAAATAAGACGCCCAGTGCGTCGAAAGAAGGTTTCGAGAGTGGCTGCGTCAGGCGGAACCAGGCTGTACCGAGTAACAATGTCACTAATCCAAAGAACGACATCGCATAAAACATGACGTGCCAGTCATAGTTTTGGATGACATATCCCGTAATCGTAGGTCCGACAGCAGGAGCCAGAATCATTGCGATTCCGAGCATTCCCATGGCAGCACCGCGCTTATGCGGTGGGAACAATGTCATGAAGACGTTTGATCCGAGTGGCATCAAGATACCAGCCCCCGCTGCCTGAACGACACGACCGATCATCATGACCGGGAAGTTCATTGCCATCGAACAGATGACCGATCCGAAGAAAAACAGTGTCATCGAAGCGAGAAACAGCTGGCGGAACGTATAGCTTCGCATCAAAAAGGCACTGATCGGAATCAAAATCCCGTTGACGAGCATGAAGCCCGTCGTCAACCATTGGGCAGTGGATGTCGACACGTTAAAGTCATTGATCAGAACCGGTAACGCGACATTGATCAACGTTTGGTTCAAAATAGCAATGAACATACCGATGAGTAAGACCGTCAGTACTTTCGGAATACTGACGTTTTCAGTCGATACCTGTTTTGAAGGTGCTGCGACTGGTGGTGTCACGGTCATCGTCGGTTCCGTCTCGAGGGATTCCTCGAGTGTCGGTCCGTCCGTCGCCAGTGCCGTGTCGGATGAGCGGCTTCGACGGGCAATCCAGTTGACGCCGATGATGATCAGAATCGTGAACGCACTGTATCCGAACAAGAAGGTAGTAGACATGAACGTCCCTCCTTAATCCTTATGAATGCGGACGGTCACATTCATACCAGGTCGAATGTCGAGTGATTTTTCTTGCGAGAGTGAGACTTTAACAGGAATGACTTGTGCGACTTTCGTGTAGTTCGCGTTTCCGTTTGAAGAAGGCATCATTGAGAACGTGGAAGCCGTCGTCATACCGATTTGCTCGACTTCACCAGAAAGTGTCGTGTCCGGATAGCTGTCGACGTAAACATCCACTGTTTGTCCGACTTTGATTTCATCGATTTCTGTTTCTTCGATGTTCGCTGTGACCCAAAGGTCGTTTAAGTCAAAACCATAGGCAAGTGGTGTACCTGCTGCGACGAAGCCGTTCTTTGTCGCCATCGACTGAACGATCGTTGCTTTTGAGGGCATTGAAACCGAGAGATCCGTCGGTTTTTGTCCGGCTTGTGCCGTCATGACGTGTCCGACTGTTGCGCCACTGGCAAGTGATTCGCCTGTTTTCGCAGACCAGTCTGTTAATTTACCAGCGCTTGGGCTCGCAACCGTTATCATCTTACCGTCGATTTTCGCATTGTCTGTTTTGACATAGCTCGTTGCTTGATCGTAATAGTAGTATCCGACAACACCACCACCGATTAAAACGATGAGTGTCACGATATTGATGATCAATAATTTTTTCATACTCATGGGTGTGTTAGCATCCTTTCTTGTGTACAATCGATTCAAAAAAAGTACTCCTCTGGGGGGAGGAGTAATTAATATAGTTAATTATATGGAACGTTAGCTAACAAACAACCGACAATTTCCGACAAAATGTTGGAAAAATAGATGATAACGGATTCATTAATGAAAAGATGGTGAAAAAGGAGTGAAATATGGATGAATGAGAGCCGTGATCCCCGACCAAAACGGTCACGTGACCGTATTACGATGGAATTATTTCGTTTACTGAAGACGCACAGCTTCTCGAGCATTACTGTCAAAATGTTGACAGATGGAGCAGGTGTGAACCGTTCGACCTTCTACGCACACTATACGGATAAGTATGATTTGCTCGACCAAGTCGTTGAGGAGCAAATGAAAGCACTTGAACAAGCGATTCGGATCACGGGTACAGGAACTGTCTTTCCGACAGTCGAGCAGGTGAGTCGCTATTTTGCTCGTTTGTTCATTCATATCGAAGAAAATGAATTATTCTATCAGACGATGCTCGTTCAAGGACCGATCAAAACGTTCATCTCTCGTTTTCTCGATACATTGAAAGAGAATTATCGAATTGTGTTTCGACCGCAAATCACAGAAGAAGCTACGTTCGTCGATCGGGACTTATTATTGAACTATGTCATTGGTGGACAGTTGGGATTGTTGATTTCTTGGTTACGAAACGGTCGACCGTATTCATCAGAATACATGGCAGAACAATTAAGTCGGATGATTGTTTTTGGAACGGTTGAAAGCATCGGTTTTCCTAAAGAGACGGAATGAAGACGTAAAAAAGACACTCCCCTACGGAAGTGTCCAATCAGTTTAAGCTTGTCGGAATGCAAGTTCTTTCGTATAGATCGTACTCCGGTTCCGTCCGTTTTCTTTTGAGTAATACAACGCTTTATCTGCCTGTTGTAATGCTTCAAGTGACGTATGCGAACCACTGGAATGGGAAATCCCAAGTGAGATCGTAATTTGCAGATCAGGTACATCTGCTGTCGGGAACAGGTTACGTGCGACCGTCAGCCGAGCTAGTTCTGCTATTTTTTGCGCTTCTTTCGCCGAAGTACTTGGTAAGATGATTAAAAATTCTTCACCACCGTACCGTCCGACGAGGTCGTCTGGACGCGTCAAGGAAGCGAGAGTCATGCCGAGTTGGCGTAACACATCATCGCCCGCATCATGACCATATGTATCATTGACATGCTTGAAGAAATCGATATCGATGAGTACAAGCGAATAGCCTTGGTCGGTCGAGCCGACAAGCGAAAGCGAGTCATCCAGACGACGACGATTGGCGAGTCCTGTCAAAGCATCCGTCATGGCGAGTTTCTGCTGATACTGGATGTTTTCGAAGTGACGGCGTAATTCCGTCAGTAATCGAAAGGCAACAAAGCCAGCTAATAAATTAAAGAAGACGTACGCAATCGAGATTTTAAAGAATGTCGACCAGCTGTGCGTCAGGACGTAGATGGCGGGTAACGAATAGAGAATACCGACCAATACCATAAGCTGAAAATGACGCATCGAGACATGGACGAATCGACGAATGATCCCGATCGTCGTGATGAACAAGACGATGATCAACGTCGATAAATAAAAGCCTTCCATTTGATCAACTGGTGTTAAAAAGTAACGTGTCCCGATGATCATCACACCGGCGACGATGGCGCTTGGGAAACCACCGAACAGCATGGCAATCGCGACGGGAACGATACGTAAATCAACACGGGCGACATCGATTTGAATCCCATTGAACATCAATAAAACCGCAATCAGACCAGAGACAGCTCCGAGTATAAGTCGAATGCTCCATTTGGAGTTCAATGAAATACGCGGTTGATTCCGAAACGGTAAGAACAAGAGAGTAATCGTTGTGAACAGTAGACAAAAGTTAATGATGAATTGATTCATGATGGACAACAAATCCTCCCAACTCCCCCAGCTAACAGATTTCCATATATATACTTCCAGTATACTCAAGTAGATAACGGTTAGACAGAGGGAAATCTTTAGACCAAAATAGAAAAAACGGTAGAAAATCTACCGTTTTTAAGAAGACGAAGTAAGGGTATCTTCATCCATCGTCTGCAAAATTTTATCAAAGACATGAACCATCGTTTCGAGTTCTTCTTCCGTCAATGTGCCGAAGCGATCTTGTAAATAGTTTTTCCGGACGATTTCGAGATCCCGAAATGCACGTTCTCCGTCCTCCGTCAAAGCGAGGACGATTGAACGACGATCTTCCGTCGAACGTGTCCGTGTGACATATCCTTGTTTATACAGCTTATCCGTCAAAGCAGTGACTTGACTCGTCGCGAGCTCAAATTGTTCCGCGAGAAGCGTCGGGCGCTGAGGACCATTTTCTGAAAGGCTTCGTAAGATGAAAAATTCACTCCGGGTCGCCGTTCCTTCAAATAGCCGGTTAAGTTCACGTCGCAGGGTACGAAGAATGACACGCATTTGTTCTTCGAGTCGATAAGTTAGCAAATCACGTTCCTGTGGCATGCAAGCAGCATCCTTTCTCTCAGTGGACTTCTACCATTTAGTGTACTAAACATATCGGATTTTTACCATCGACTACCCGATATTCGAAAATGGCAATTGACAATTTCGTGGCGATTTGTGTAATATGGCGTAGTAATAACTAACTTAATTCAGTTCTCACTCAACCAGTGGGATGGAGGTTGCAGTTCTTAAGAGTACGGTTACGGATGTCGTCAAGCGACAGATGAGGTGACCTGAAAGGAAGAATTGCCGAAATCAATCATCGCTTTGAAGATGATCGATTGGGATTAGATCAAATAGGTCTAATACTGTCACAAGTCGGGTATCACCTACTTGTGGAGAGCTATCTTTCACGACGGTAGAATGAGGCGCATCCATTTTATTATGTTGCGTTCTCATCTTCCATCTGGAAGATGAGGGCGCTTTTTGTTTTTTCATTCAAAAAGTGTCCTCTCAAAAATTTATTAAAGAGAGAAGCGAACGAAATGAACAATCTAGATGTGAAACAAACAACAGATTCGACAGCAGAAGGATTAAAACGTGGATTACAAGCCCGTCATATGTCGATGATCGCCATCGGTGGAGCGATCGGAACAGGACTCTTCATTGCGTCCGGTGCTTCCGTCGCAGCAGCAGGACCAGGTGGGGCGCTCCTATCGTATGCAATCGTTGGTCTGATGGTCTACTTCCTCATGACAAGTCTTGGTGAAATGGCAGCGTACATGCCGGTCGCTGGATCCTTCTCGACATATGGAACGAAATTCGTCGATCCATCATTCGGCTTTGCACTTGGCTGGAACTACTGGTACAACTGGGCAGTCACGATCGCAGTCGAACTCGTCGCAGCACAAATTGTCATGACGTACTGGTTCCCGGACGTTCCTGGGTTTTACTTCAGTGCCTTGTTCCTCTTACTCATGATTGGCTTGAACTACTTCTCCGTTAAAGGATTCGGAGAAGCGGAGTATTGGTTTGCGATGATTAAAGTCGTCACCGTCATCGTCTTCTTAGTCGTCGGTGTTGCGATGATTTTTGGTGTCTTTACATCGGAGCCACCGGTTGGCTTTAAAAACTTTGCTCTTGGCGATGCGCCGTTCGTCGGTGGAATTCCTGCCGTCATCGGTATCATTCTCGTTGCCGGATTCAGTTTCCAAGGAACGGAGCTGGTCGGGATTGCCGCGGGTGAATCGGAAGATCCGAAAAAGAATGTTCCAAAAGCAGTCAAACAAGTCTTCTGGCGTATCTTGCTTTTCTACGTCTTCGCGATTTTCGTCATCGGAATGCTCATTCCATATACGAGCCCAAACTTGGTTTCCAATGACATTACGGACGTCGCGGTTAGTCCGTTTACGCTCGTCTTTGAAAAAGCGGGTCTTGCCTTCTCAGCAGCACTCATGAACGCCGTCATCTTGACGTCTGTTCTATCTGCCGGAAACTCAGGTATGTATGCTTCGACTCGGATGCTTTATACACTTGCTCGCCAAGGGGATGCACCGAAGTTGTTCGCGAAAGTATCGAAAAACGGTGTACCGCGTAACGCTTTGCTCGCAACAGGAGCAGTCGGTGCGCTCTGCTTCTTGACGTCAATGTTTGGTGGACAAGTCTACTTGTGGTTACTCAATGCTTCCGGTATGACAGGCTTCATCGCATGGCTCGGGATTGCAATCAGTCACTATCGTTTCCGTAAAGGATTCCTTGCGCAAGGTCACTCGTTGAAAGACTTACCATATGTTGCACCAGCATTCCCATTCGGTCCGCTGTTCGCCTTCGGTCTTTGTTTCCTCGTCATCGTCGGTCAAAACTATGCCGCATTCCTCGCTGATCAAATCGATTGGGTCGGAATTGCCGCAACGTATGTTGGTATTCCATTATTCCTTGCCTTTTGGTTAGGACATAAATTCAAAAACCGGACGTCGATCGTTCGTTATGACGAGATGGACTTCCCGGAACATCCACGTCAATCATAATGTGTGAACCACCTTCTATAAATGAAGGTGATTGAGATTGAAGACAAAGTGCAATTTTTCTCTGATGAGTCTGATGAGAAAGATTGCGCTTTTTTGTTCGTTTCGAATCGTTTTCCTGGGACAAGCATCGCGCCGCTTCGCTTCGCTCCAGGGTCGCTCTTGCTTGTTTTTCCCTAGGAAGCGATGTCGAGTGAACAAAACGCTTTTTCGATTCTCCTTCCGGGTATAAAGAAGAAGGACACGTTACACGCCACTCCTACAGGAAAAAGCGCAATTTTGCGCTGTCAAAGACAAACAAGACCCGTTTTCCTGCTTGAATGAAGCGGGAAAACTGGCTTGTGTCTCGCCTGAGGAAAGGGCGTGAAGACGAGTCATTTTTGAGTCAGCCCATTTTTCTGCAATCGGAACCACCTTCTATAAATGAAGGTGGTTTTTTATTCCCTTAAATGAAAACGTTTTCTAAAATATAGTTTTGAAAAAGTATAAAAAAGGAATAAATGAATAAGTATTCAAAAATAGAAATATGAATAAAGAATAGGGGGAAGACGAATGACTACATCTGAATTATTTTTCACATTAGGTTCTGCAGCGTTTTTCATGTTGCTCGTTGCCTACATATCCTACCGATTGACGCGTGGGAAAACACAAGGCGTCGATGAATACTTCTTAGCCGGACGAGGATTAAGTGGCGTTTTCATTGCCGGATCGCTACTGCTGACGAATTTGTCGGCAGAACAGTTGATTGGACTAAACGGACAATCTTTCATGGGAAACATGTCGAGCATGGCGTGGGAAGTCACGGCAGGATTTGCTGCGATTATCATGGCCATCTATCTGCTCCCGAAGTTTCTTGGGCTTGGGATCTCGACGTTACCGGAATACTTAAGTCACCGGTATGACGAGACGGTGCGCCGGATGACAGTCTTACTCTTTTTGCTCGGATATATGTGCGTCACGATTCCTTCGATGCTTTATTCAGGTGGGATAGCTGTCTTGCAGCTGTTCGATGTTCCGGAACTATTTGGTCTTAGTTATACGCAATCCCTTTGGTTAGTCGTCTGGATCGTTGGGATCATCGGAGCAATTTATGCGATTTTTGGAGGACTACGTGCGGTGGCTGTCTCAGATACCTTGAACGGGATTGGGCTCGTCTTCGTCGGATTCCTAGTTCCGGTACTCGGCTTTATCACACTGGGTGACGGGAATTTACTTCAAGGGATGAAGACGATTGCGACTGTGCAACCGGAGAAGCTGAACGCAATCGGAAGTTCAACCGATGCCGTTCCGTTCTTCTCGATTTTCACGGGTATCCTATTTGCGAACTTATTTTATTGGTCACTCAATCAATATGTCATTCAACGTGTGCTCGGGGCAAAAGATTTGAAGGAAGGACAGAAGGGCGTCCTCATGACAGGATTTTTGAAGTTATTAGTTCCAATCTTCATGCTGATTCCTGGGATCATTGCCTATCACTTGTATGGGAACACACTAACAAGCGGTGATTTGTCATATCCTCGACTCATTACGGAGTTACTGCCGGTCTCGCTGATGGGATTTTTCTTGGCTGTCTTACTCGGAGCCGTCTTTAGTTCGTTTAACTCGTTGCTCAATAGTATTGCGACACTTTTCGTCCTCGATATCTATCAGCCGGTGTTTGCGAAAGAGGCGAGTGATGAACATTTGATTCGTGTCAGTAAATGGTTCGGAACGATCGTTGCTTTAATCTCTTTCGTCATCGCACCATTCTTGATGTACGCGCCGGACGGCTTATGGAGTTTGATCCGGCAATTCACAGGATTTTTCAACATTCCGATTCTCGTCATCGTATTAATGGGGATTTTCATGAAACGAATTCCGGCAATTGCGGCGAAAATCGTCATCGTCTTTCACGTGTTTGCGTATTACTTATTCGTCTTCGGTTTCAAACAACTGTTCGGCTGGGATCATGGCATTAGCTATATTCATGGGTACGGTATTCTACTCATGATTGAAGTGCTGTTCATGGTATTCATGGGATATCGTTACCCGGCCGTCCAGTCAAGAAAAATCAATCGACGACAGTCTGTCGAGCTCACTCCATGGAAGTTCGCGATTCCGGTCTCGATCTTATTATGCACATCCATCATTTGGACGTACGTTCTGTTTTCAAAAATCGGACTGGCTTCTACAGCAGGCATCGTATCGATTTGGTTCTGGCCGATTACGTTAGGACTTGTCATGGCAACGATCGTATTATGGCGTGTGTCGCTAAACGCTTGGGAAGCGAAGTACCGGACCTATCTCGAAGAAGAGTACCGTCAAGCCGAATAATCCTCTCGCAGAAGACATGACATATCGGGTAAGATGAAAGAAAAACAGGAGGCGATCTTCGTGAATTACTGGTACCACTTTAAGCGGGCCTTCTTACCGATTGCATTATTGCTTGTGACGCTTGCCTTGTACCAGATGATTTATCGCTTGAATAACATTTGGTACTCACTCGGCGGTTTGATTTTGGTATTCGCGGCGATTTACTTCGTCATGCACCGCTTAAAAACGAACCCGGAGGATTGAGTGAGCAGGAAAGTCGAGTCCATTCTCTGAACGCGGTAAAATAGACACATACAGAGGAGGGGAAGATAGATGGCAAAAGCAATATTTGCAGGTGGTTGTTTCTGGTGCATGGTCAAGCCATTCCATAAATATGATGGGGTAGAGCAGGTCATTTCAGGATATACCGGTGGTCATACAGAGAACCCGACTTATAAAGAGGTCTGTTCGGAAACGACAGGTCACTTGGAGGCGGTTGAAGTCACGTACGATCCGTCCGTCATTACGTACGAAGAATTACTCGATATCTTCTGGCGTCAAATCGATCCGACAGATGGCGGAGGTCAATTCAATGACCGTGGTGAATCGTACCAACCGGCTATCTTTTATGTCGATGAAGCACAACGTGAAGCAGCTGAACGTTCGAAAGCAGCGCTTGACGCATCAGGACGCTTCTCGCGTCCAGTCGCGGTAGAGATTCGTCCAGAAAAGCCGTTTTGGCCAGCTGAAGAATATCACCAAGATTATTATAAAAAGAATCCGTTCCGTTATCAGATGTATAGTGTTGGCTCAGGTCGCGCGAAATTCATCAAGGAAGCGTGGAAGGATCACGGTAAGGAAAAAGAATTGAAAGAGCGTCTGACGCCGATTCAGTATAAAGTCACACAAGAGAACGGGACAGAACCCGCTTTCCGAAACGAATACTGGGATGAAGAACGTCCAGGTCTGTATGTCGACATCGTTGACGGCACACCACTTTTCACATCAAAAGATAAGTTCCAGTCGAACTGTGGTTGGCCGAGCTTTGCTAAACCGATCTCAGAAGACAAGATGGAAGTCGAACTTGATACGAGTCACGGGATGACGCGGACGGAAGTGCGTTCTGCGAATGCGGATAGTCACCTCGGTCATATCTTCGATGATGGTCCGACAGAACTTGGTGGTCTTCGCTATTGTATCAACTCAGCAGCATTACGATTTATTCCGCTTGAAGAGCTTGATTCGGCAGGATATGGGGAATATAAAAAACATTTCGAGTAACACGTAAGGAGCAGTCAAACGATTTCGTTTTGACTGCTCTTTTTTCAAATGGAAGGGAGAGAATTGAATGTTTCGACCCGTGTATGAAGAGATTCGACAAATGACGATTGCGAAGGTACTTGATTTCTACGATCACGAAATCCGTCAGCTCGATGAGCAAGCACGTCAGGAAAAGTACGACAAGATGAGCTTGAGTCCGTTTCGCTTTTTCCGTGGAAGTTCGCATCTGTTTTATTATGACGTGACGCGAATCCCCCTTGGTTTTGATACGCCTCGTGATAAACCGACGTGGATTCAGGGAGATCTTCATTTTGAGAATTTCGGTGTCCATGGCAATGCGAAGGGAGAGATCATCTACGACGTCAATGACTTTGATGAAGGATACTTAGGATCTTATTTATATGATTTGATTCGCATGGCGGTCTCCGTCCGGTTATTCGCTGAAGAGGCAGGATACGACCCGACTCCTGCGATTCGTAATTATGTCCTTGAATACTTACACGATTTAAAAAAGTACGCTCTCGGAAAAGATCCGAGTGATGTTTGCTTTACGCGAGAAAATACAAAAGGACCAATCAAAAAGTTGATCAAAAAAGCAGAAAAGAAACGTGAAGAATTAATGGGAGAGCGGACGGAACTGGTGGATGGCGTGAGACGTTTTTGTACATTACCAGATATGGCAGTGGTAGATGATCCGACGCGAATGGCGATTGAGTCTGCCTGGTCCTCCTATATCGAGACGATTGACGAAGAGGATCGTCGTGAAGAAGCGTTCTATACAATCAAGGATATCGTGCGGAAACTAGACAGTGGAACGGCATCGATTGGTCTTGAGCGCTATTACATCCTGATTGAGGGGGAGGGAGGGGAGGAGGATTTGATTCTAGAAATGAAACAAGCTCAAACTTCTGTTCCTTCATTATTCCTTCCTGTCTATCGTCCAGAAGCAGAAACGGTTCATCAAGGGCGCCGAATCATCACATCTCAAAAAGCGATGCAGGCACATGAAGATCCATATCTTGGTTATTTGACGATTGGTCAAAAGGAATATTATATACGTGAACGTTCAGCGTATAAGAAAAAGCTAAAAGCAAAGCATATCAAAAGTCAGGATGACCTTGAGAATGTCTTATGCATTCAAGGTCAAATTACCGCCAAAGTGCATGCACGGGCGGATCAGGATGCCGGGATTAAAGAAAAAATTTTAACGCATCATGCCGACGTTGAAATCATCCAAGCCATCGGTGTTTCAGACACTGCTTTCTTAGAACAAATCGAGCGTTGGTCAGAAGCCTACGTGATACGAACAAAGCTGGATTACCAAGTGTTTTTGGAGTGGGTGAAGACTCGACAAACAAATTAAAAACCTAACAAACTAAGGCTTGTCAGATGGGTATGTAACATGTGTTACACATCCATCTTTTTTGTGTAGACTTTTTTGGTTAACAAATGAAAGCGTTCAACAAAATATAAATAGGTATAATGACCTATATCAATTTATCAGAAAACTTCGTAAATTTTTGATTAAGTTCTTACAGACGACTTGCTCCGTAGGACAAATCATAACAGGTACAGGGGGAAAAACATCATGAGTTTGACGCGGAAAAAAGATGTTTCCGCTATGATTGCTGCAAGTAAACGAAACAGTGGACTTGCTCGAAATCTTGGCGCGATGGATTTAACGTTTTTAGGAATTGGCGCCATCATCGGAACCGGAATCTTCGTTTTGACAGGAACAGGAGCATTGACTGCAGGACCAGGACTTATCGTATCATTCATTCTATCTGCCATCGCCTGTGGTCTAGCCGCTCTTGCTTACGCTGAATTCGCATCAACGATTCCGGTCAGTGGATCCGTCTATACGTATACGTATGCAACGATGGGAGAGATCTTCGCTTGGATCATCGGTTGGAACTTGATCCTCGAATATGGACTCGCCTCGAGTGCCGTAGCAGCCGGTTGGTCTGGATACTTCCAGTCCTTACTCGCAGGATTTAATATCCATGTGCCAACAGCCTTATCAGCAGCTCCTGGAGCAGTCGAAGGAGCCAAGACATACTTCAACCTTCCAGCGTTCTTAATCCTCTTTGCCATTACGGCATTGTTGTCGATGGGAATCAAGGAAACGAAACGTGTCAACAACATCATGGTCGTCATTAAACTAGCGGTCGTCGTATTGTTCATCGTCGTCGGTGTCGGTTATGTCGAACCAACGAACTGGGCACCGTTCACACCATTTGGTTGGGGAGGCGTCTTCTCGGGTGCCGCGATCGTCTTCTTCGCGTACATCGGCTTTGATGCCGTCACATCAGCAGCTGAAGAAGTCCGCGATCCGCAAAAGAACTTGCCGCGCGGTATCATCGGTTCACTTGCTGTTTGTACAGTGCTTTACGTCATCGTTGCAGCTATCATGACAGGAATCGTACCGTATCAACAATTCGAAGGAATTGATCACCCAGTCTCACTTGCGATTCAAATGGCAGGTCAAAACTGGGTTGCTGGATTCATCGATCTTGGTGCAATTCTCGGAATCACAACAGTCATTCTCGTCATGACATACGGAATGGTGCGTCTCGCGTTCGCCATCTCGCGTGACGGAATGTTCCCGAAAGTATTTTCTGAAGTGCATCCGAAGTACCAGACACCATTCAAGGCGACTTGGATGATCGGACTCGGTAGCTCACTCGTCGCTGGATTCGTTCCACTCGATGTCATCGCGAACCTCGTCAACATGGGTACACTGGCAGCCTTCGTCTTGATTTCTGTCGCTGTCTTGATTCTTCGTAAGACACAGCCGGATCTTCCGCGTGCTTTCAAATGTCCGGGTATGCCATACGTGCCAATCGCAGCAATCGCTGCATGTCTTTTCTTGATGTTCAACTTGAAACTCGAGACATGGATTGCTTTTGGAATCTGGCTTGCTATCGGTTTAGTTCTTTACTTTACGTTTGCACGTAAAAGTTCGAATTTACACCCAGGCAACATGCCGGCAGCGGAACTCGCTGCTTCGAAAGAAGAACAGTAACACAAAAAGACCCGATCGCCTGAAGGCGATCGGGTCTTCTGATGTTAGGAAAGTGGAACAGGTCCTTTGACGCGGACCGCATCAAATTCACGACGAATGCTTTCATTGGCTCTCGCTTCATCTTCTGCCGACCAGCCGAGTTCGCTACGCATCAAGGCGAGAACACCATCTGCGTACTGTTCAGCGTGAGGGAAATCAAAGAAGACGGCCGAAGCACGACGGTTCAAGAAGTCGCCAGGTTGCATGACGAGCTCAGCTTCTAATCCATATAGAAGGGCGCCGAACCAGTGTAACGGTAATTGATAACGAGCCGCTTCGTCACCACGTGTCCGAATCAACTCGTAGACACGTTCGACGTTCGTACCGTAACGTTGGATGAGCCATGTCGCCTCATTCGGTGACAATCCGAGTGCTTCTCCTTTTGGTTGTTGTTCCTTCAAATAGCGGGCAAATCCTTTACTTCCTTGTGGATGACCACCACCAAGCAAGATATCGTGCGTACGGGAAGCGAGGTAAATTCGATTTTCTTCTGTCTTGAATTGGTCTGCGACCATATCGATGATGCGTTCTGCCATCTTCCGGTACCCGGTCAACTTCCCGCCAGCAATTGACATCAGCCCGGATTTCGAGACGAAGATCTCATCTTTTCGGGACAGTTCACTTGGGTCCTTTCCATCTTCATGAATGAGTGGACGCAATCCGGACCATGTCGATTCGACGTGTTCAGGTCGTAACTCGACGTTGAACATTTGATTCGTCGCCTCTAGGATATAATCCTGATCCTCGACGGTGACACCCGGCTCAAGAATATCTCCTTTATAGTTCGTGTCAGTCGTTCCGACATAGGTTTTCCCTTCGCGTGGAATCGCAAAGATCATCCGACCATCTGGAACGTCGAAATAAACAGCCTGTTGGAGTGGGAAATGCGCTTGATCGATGACGAGATGAATCCCTTTCGTCAGGTGGAGCGATTTCCCAGCTTTCGAACCATCTTTTTCACGTAGTTCGTCGACCCACGGACCGGTTGCATTGATGATTTTCTTCGCCCGAATCGTATACGTTTTGTCACTTAAGACGTCACGGACTTCGACACCGACAACTTTTCCATTGTGGTAGACGAGCGATTCAGCCTTCGTATAGTTGACGGCACGTCCACCGTAACCAACGGCTGCCTTTAAGACTTCGACTGTCAATCGGGCATCATCCGTTTTATATTCGACATAACGACCACCACCAACTAAGTGTTCCGAACGTAATAGTGGCTCGTAACGTAATGTTTCTTCTTTACTGAGCATCGTCCGGCGTTCATGGCGTTTGACGCCTGCGAGCTGGTCATAGACGCGTAAGCCGATCGATGTCGAGAAGCTGCCGAACGTTCCGCCTTCGACGAGTGGAAGCATCATCCACTCCGGCGTCGTCACGTGTGGGGCGTTCTCATACACGATGGCACGTTCTTTTCCGACTTCGGCAACAAGTTTGATTTCGAACTGCTTCAGATAACGCAATCCACCATGGACGAGTTTCGTCGATCGGCTCGATGTCCCTTCGGCGAAGTCCTGCATCTCAATCAATCCTGTCCGCATACCTCGACTTTGTGCGTCAAGCAAAATACCGGCTCCCGTGATACCGCCCCCGATGACGAGTACGTCTAAAAGTTCTTGTCCCATTTCTTCTAACCAAGCTGTCCGTTCCGTACTTGAAAACATCTTGTCTTCCCCCTGTTCGTCTGAATGGATAGTTAGTCTACTTCTATCCATGTACCCGATTTTGCACTTTTTTGAGCACGATCAATGATTTTCATGACGAGTTCAGCCTGTTTCGGAGAGACAGGTGGGGTTGTTCGCTGTCGAATGGCTGGGGCGAGGTCTGTATAATAATCCCCAAATTGCCCGGAGACAAAAGGAAAGTCTTCAAGGGGACCGTTTGCTTCAGCCAATTGATACGTCGCGCGTTTCGTATCGACTTCATCGACGAAATAGCTAGCCTTTGTTCCATGTACCATTAGCGAAGGACCAACAGCCGGAACGATGGAACCGATGTGCAAAATAGCGCGTCGTGTACCGAATGCTAAAATCAGATGTGTATAGTCATCAACGATCCCACCTTGTCGTTGGATCGTTTGATCACAAAAGACGCGATCTGGTACTGCATTGAAGGCGACGAGTGTTTGATCGATCAAATGTGATCCAAGATCGTACAAGAGACCAGCACCGGGTACGTCCTGTTCGCGCCAACGATCCTCAACGTCTGGGCGATAGCGATCATAATGCGCTTCGAACGTTTGGAGAGTGCCGAGACGTCCGGATTCGAGTAAGGTCATCAGCGTTCGAAAGTCCTTCGTATACCGACGATTATGATAAACTGTCAGTAACCGATCGTGTACACGTGCTAGTTCTGTCAACGTTTCGGCTTCTTTGAGCGTGACAGTGAATGGTTTCTCGACGAGTACATCACAGCCCGATAGCAAAGCGAGGCGCGCAAGTGGATAATGTAGCTCATTTGCTGTCGCGATAACGACTAAATCGATCTGTTCTTTAGCGAGCAGGGCTTCAAGTGTCGAATAAACAGGTAGCGTCGCGTCATAAGCAGCGACTGCTTCCGGACGACTCGACTGAACAGCGACTAACTGATAATCAGGTGCGTGTAAATAAGGAGCATGTAAATGTTCACCGGCAATACCAAAACCAACTAAAGCGGTACGAATCATGGAAAACACATCCTTTTCAAGTTCATACCCTCAATCTACCATAAGGAGGAATATAAGATGATTACGGAACAACACATCATCGAAAAGATGCGTCAAGCGATGCAACGCATTGAGCAAACGACAGGAGCCGCCCAGAAAGAGCAGATTGCAGCGATGAAGGCGTACTGTGAACTATTACTTGAATCTGAGGCGACATCAAGTTCATCGATATCGCTACCTACATCAACACCTCAGGCAACACCAACAGTCGATCCGATGTTAGCGCGTTTCATGGGTGTTTCGCAGGAGAAAGAAGAAAAAGGCACTTCATTGCTCGATTTTTGAATGAAATGACGCGATTCAGGGAATAACCATCACAGTTGAAACGAGAAGGGGAGATACGTCATGAAAACAGTAATCGTCATCGGAGCAGGACCAGGAAACGGATATGAAATCAGTAAACGATTCGGACAAGAAGGCTTTCAAGTCGTTTGTGCGGCGCGGACACAAGAAACACTTGCAGCCGTCATCACGGAACTAAAAGAAGCGGGCGTGGAAGCGGTCGGAGTGGAATGTGATGCTTCACGAAAAGCTGATATCGCATCCCTCATCGAATGGACAGAGGAGCAATACGGACAAGTCGATGTCTTAGTCTACAATGCTTCGATTTTACATCAAGCGTCTGTCCTTGAGGTCTCAGCAGAACAGATTACGAAAGAGTTCGAAATCGATGTGCTCGGAGCATTGCATGCCGCGCAACTCGTCGCGCCGTCGATGCAGGAACGAAAAGACGGCGCTATCCTGATTACTGGAGGCGGCGCTGCGATGCAAGCGATCAAATCGCTACCAGGGCTTTCCATCGGGAAGGCAGGCGTTCGCCAAGTGACGCATATGTTACACGATACGTTGAAGGAAGACGGTGTCTACGTCGGAACCGTCACGATTGCCGGGGAAGTGAAGCGTGGAACGGCACTTGATCCGAAAAATGTAGCGGAAGCGTTCTATCAACTTTATACGAACCGAAATGAAGTCGAAACGGTTCTTTCAGCAGACTAACGAATAAACAAGATAGCGTATGCGGGTTCGGGCTTTGACCGAATCCGCATTTTCATGGAAAGGAGCGAAACAGAAGTGAGACGATACGCCACGATAAGTCTACTTTTTCTATTCGTTCTCATCGGTTGTGCACCAGAGGAGACAGACTTATTGGGAATTAAGCAACCAGATGACGAAAAAATCACGAAGGCGACGGTCGAACGCGTCATCGATGGGGATACATTAAAAGTAAAGTTGGCGGATGGGAAAACGGAGGACGTTCGTCTACTCCTTGTCGATACACCAGAAACCGTCAAACCGAATACACCGGTTCAACCATATGGAACGGAAGCTTCAGCATTTACGAAGGAGACCTTACCGAGCGGAACAGCGATTCGGTTGGAGCGTGATCATTCCCGGACTGATCGATACGGAAGATTACTCGCATACGTGTGGTACGGCGATAAGATGTTGAATCAGGAGTTACTTCGAAAAGGACTCGCACGTGTAGCGTTCGTCTATGAGCCGGACACACGTTATGTCGATATGTTCGAACAGATTGAACAGGAAGCCAAGCAGGCGAAGAAAAAGATTTGGGAGCACGATGGTTACGTCACGAATCGTGGCTTTAACGCTCAAGCAATTACAGAAACGAAATCCTGCGACATCAAAGGCAACATCAATCGGTCAGGTAAAAAAATCTACCATGTACCGGGAGGACAGTCCTACGATGAAGTGAAGCCGGAGCAACGGTTCTGTACGGAAAAAGAAGCAGAAGAAGCTGGATTCGTCCGCGCAGCACGCTGATAAGCGCACACAAAAAGTCAACGGAAGCGATGGCTTCAGACTGTAGATAAATGGACTGACTCTAAAAATGACGCGTCTTTTTACGTCCTTTCCTCAGGCGAGACACAAGCTCGTTTTCCCGCCCCGTTCAAGCAGGAAAACTTGTCTTGTTTGTCTCTGACAGCGCAAAATTGCGCTTTTCCTGTAGGAGTTGCGTGAAACGCGTCATCCTTTTGATACTCGGAAGAAGGATTAGAGAAGCGTTTTGTTCACTCGACAGCGCTTCCTAGGGAAATAACAAGCAAGAGAGACCCTGCAGCGAAGCGAAGCGGCGCGATGCTTGTTCCAGGAAAACGATACGAGACGAACAAAAAAGTGCAATCCTTCTCGTTAGAGAACAATTGCACTTCGTCTTCAGTCTCTCAAGCCATCGGAAACGATGGCTTTTTGTCGATCATACAGGTGGTGGTTGATACTGTTGTACTTTATCATCTTCATCAAAGGAGATCGTGACATCGGTGACCCCTTTAAGAATTCGGATTTGCAGTTCCAGCCGGTCCTTGATGTCGTCCGCTTGCGCAATCGTTAAGTTGGGATCGACTTCAATCTCTGTTTCGACATGGAAGTGATCGCCTTCCTTAATGACTTCAAGCTTTTCAATATCACGAACCGCTTCATCACGTAATAGGATTTCACCGATTTTAGCAGTCAGTACTTCATCAATCTCACCGAGCGCACCGGCAGCGTTTTGAATAAAGACATTATAGACGACGTAGAACATCATCAAACCAATCAAAATCGATGCAATGCCCTCTGCTTGATAAAACGATGTGTAATGCGAAATCAGAACGGCGATGATCGCAATGATACCACCGAGAGTCGCAACAAGATCTTCCATGAAGACAAGCCGTGTCGCCGGTTTCGCTTGACCTAGATGGGCAAAACTTTGACCGACAAGTGTCAGTCCGCTCGATTTAAGTCCCGTCTCATGCGCGATCTCTTTCATCGCTTTATAGAATACCCCGACCTCAAGTACGACACCGATACCAAGTGCCGTCAAAATGATCCAAAGACCCGTCGTTTCTTCACCAGGACCATGCGTGATGTGTAAGATTCCTTCCCGAATCGTCTCATACGCAAGGAGGGCAACGACGATGATTGCAGCAAGTAACACGAGGTTAACAAGGCGACCGAATCCGTTCGGGAATCGTTTCGTTGGTGCTTTTTTACTTAGAGCAGAACCGATATAGACGAAGAACTGATTCGCCGCGTCACCGATCGTATGCATCATTTCAGCGAACATCGCCACATTCCCAGTCAGGATGTAGGCGACGAACTTGATGATAGCAATAATTGTGTTGACGATTGCAGCAGCAAGTGCTGACTTATTGCCGCGACGGATCAATGAGAAAAAAGTGGTCATGAGCGGTTCTCTCCTTGTCTATTCAAAATAGGTTAACCGCGTCCTGCTTGGAACGACGGATAAAGTGTCATTCCGCCGTCTGCAAAGAGTGTGATACCTGTGACATAACTCGCTTCGTCCGACGCAAGCCACGCGGCAACGGCAGAGATTTCCTCGGGTTTTCCGATATTGCCCATTGGAATCATGCTCTCAACTTCTTTTCGTTGTTCCGGATCTTCGAATTTCTCAGCGTTGATTGGTGTATTGATCGCACCAGGTCCAATCGCATTGACGCGAATGCCTTTTGGTGCATATTCCATCGCAAGGGTTTGTGTCATTAGCTTGACGCCACCTTTACTTGCAGCGTAGTGAACGAACGTCGGCCATGGGATGATTTCATGAACACTTGATAGGTTGATGATGCTACCTTTGACATCGTGTTCGACGAAATATTTCAGTGCTTCACGCGCACCGAGGAATGCCCCTGTTAAGTTGACGTCGATGACTTTTTGCCAATCTTCAAGCGACATCTCGTGTGAAGGAGATGGCATTTCTACTCCGGCATTGTTAACGAAAACGTCCAATTGACCAAAATGATCAACAGTCTCTTTAACGAGGTTGATCATATCGTCTTCCTTCGAGACATCTCCTTGGATGGTAATGGCTTCGCCGCCCTGTTCTTGAATCGATTCAGCGATTTTTTTCGCTTCTTCCGGGTGACTGCGATAGTTGATGACGACACGCATACCTTCTTCTGCATAACGGCGGACGATGGCTTCACCGATTCCCATTGACCCACCTGTTACGATCGCTACTTTTCCTTTTAAACTCTCATACATGATGCTTCACTCCTTCATTATTGTTTCGTAAATCCAATCATGATTCCGCCAGCAACGACTAAAATACAACCGATGATGACGAACGTCATCTCTTTCTTCGTTTTTGATTCTTTCAGTAAGAGGACGCCGCCAATCGTTGAGATGACCACTCCTGTTTGAGATAAGGAGAAACTCGTTGCGACACCGACTTTTGCCGTCGCAAATAATAAAGCGACGTTCCCGACAGCCCACATGAGTCCACCGATAATATTGCCAGTTGTTTTCTTCGTGAAGAGATCTCCTTCTCGTAAAGAGAGAAGAATCGCACTCACGACCATCCCAATCGCTTGTGGTAAGACTGCTTCCCATCCATTGATATCGAACCAACGGGCAATGACGACGTAGCCGACATACCCGACAGTCGAGATGAGGAGGAGCGTCAGTCCTTTTCCGATATTCTCATCCTGCTTACTCTTATCTTCCTTGTAAGACGTGAAAGCTGCTCCGGCAATGATCAATACAAGGGCACTGATTCCGAGAATCAACGCAGTTGTCGTTGACCATTCTCCAAAAGCGAGAACACCAAACAACGATGTTCCGACGAGTTGCATCCCTGTTGAGATGGGCATCGTCTTTGAGACACCCATTTGCCGGAATGCGGCAAATTGATTTTTTTGACCGAGCGCCCAGAAGGCACCAGAAAAGAATCCAGCGACCCAAGCAGTCGTCGACATCTCTGGGCTGACAAAAAAGAAGGTAACGATCGCGAAAAGCAACGCCCCCAGAGTCGTACCGATAATTTGTTGCGCCGTTGAGCCTCCGATTTTTGAGACGACGAGCGGCAACGATCCCCACATTAATGCAGGAACGATGGCAATTAAAATATCAATCAAGTGTTTCACCTCTCCTTACTATTATCTCTCTACTTGAAGCTGTACCCCGCGAGACGCGAGGAAAAACCTCGAAGCGCGAAGAAGAATTATTCTGAAATAAAAAACGCCCATCGAAATGGACGTTTACTGATATTTCGTTTATCGGAACGGTTCGTCAGCAATCCGGACGATTTGTCGTCCGATCCGTCGACCATTCCATAAAGCGATGACGGCGATCGTCAAGGAAATGCCCATGACGTCGTACTGCGTAAAATAATAGCCGAGATAACTAAAAGGCAGACTGATGATCCCGACGAGTGAACTCGTCCACTGCCGGATTTTGAGTGACTCGATGTTCGCGACACGAGAGAACTTTTGTTGCTCCATGATCCGCCAACGTGTCGGTTCGCTGAGAGCGTCGTTGACAAGACGTGGGAAGGCGAGCAATCGCGCACCGTAAGAGCCGGCAATCTGGAGGTAACGATTTTGGTTTTTTCCTTCGTCATCGAGCCAACGCCGAACCATTGGTTTGGCTAACTCGAGTAGGTTGATTTGCGGTGAAAGAATCTGAAGAATCCCAAGAATCGTCGAGGCAGCACGACCGAAGAAAGCAAACTCGGCAGGGAGCTGAATCGGTTCGTTTCGGACGAGCAATTCGATATCGGATAAGACCTTCTCAATCAGTTTCGTGTCGACGTTTTCCATATCACTCTCGAGATAGAACGTGACCGCTTTTTCAATTGCTTGTCGGATGTTTTGCTTATTGGCATTTGGCAACAGGAATCGTAAATCTTCGAGACCATCGACGATTGCATCATAATCTAATGTGACGAAGGATTGGAGGATTCGTTGAATCGCCCGCATGTCGTCAGGCGTCGTCGCTCCAATCATCCCAAAATCAAGCAAGACGATTTTGCCGTCGGACTGGACGAGAACATTGCCCGGGTGTGGGTCGGCGTGAAATTTCCCGCCGAACAATAATTGTTCCCCAGCGTTTAAGAAGAGATTACGCGCTAGTTCGTCACGGTCAATCTGATGTTCCGCTAAATAATCGAGATCGGTGATACGTGTCCCGTCAATCCATTCCATGACGAGCACCCGATTCGTACAATGTTCTTCATAATAACTCGGAATATAGATGACAGGATTCGTCTCATACATCTTTTTAAAGTAGAGACCATTTTTTAATTCAGTTCGGTAATTCAACTCATCACCGATGACGAAGACCATTTGGCGATACAGACTTTGTAAATCAGTCGATTTGTTTAATGAAGTCCGGCGTAACATGGCAATGACGATGCGCATGGCACGGAAATCGGTTTTGATGATTTGTTCGATGTTCGGTCGCTGAACTTTGATCGCAACTTTTTTACCATTTGATTTTAAGGTTCCGCTGTACACCTCACCAATCGAGGCAGAAGCGACAGGACGGGAACTGATATCCGAGATGATCTCTTCAATCGGCATCCCCCAATCCTCTTCGATGATCTTTCGTGACTCACCGAGTTTACTTGAAGGAACTTTATCGACCAGTTCGGTCAGTTCCATCAAGACGGACGGAGGAAATAGATCGGCTCGAATCGACAAGAACTGACCGAGCTTGATCAGTAACCCTTCTAACCGTAATGCTTTTTTCTTATAGTCACGCGCAATCCGGATCATGATGCGCTCAAACTCTTCGTTGTTCGTACCTGGCCGGTTTTTCCGGGTGAATCGATAGATCGTAAAGATGTAACGTGCGAACATCGTCACGATGACGACGATGCGATAAAGCGCCCAACGTTTCATACGGTCACCTAGCTTCCTGTACAGTTTGTTTCAGTATAGGTTACTTTACCTAAAAACGTCACTCGCAAACGGTCGAAACGGTGACAGAAAATTAATGCTTTACGGAAACTAAAAAGAGAGTATAGTAAGTATTGGAATTTCTTTGTAGAAAGGTGAAATGTGCGCATGTCCTGGGACTTATTGAATATCATCGGCACGGTCGCTTTTGCGATGAGTGGTGCGATTGTTGCGATGGAAGAAAAATATGATTTATTCGGTGTCTGGTTACTTGCTTTGATCACAGCATTCGGCGGTGGTGCCATTCGTAATTTACTGATTGGTGTACCGGTATCGGCTCTCTGGTCGCAAGGTGGTCTCTTTTTAGTCGCGATTCTCGTTGCGTTGTTGATTTTCATGTTACCCCAGTTATTCTTGCCGCACTGGACACGTTGGGGCGTCCTCGCGGATGCGCTCGGATTGTCTGCGTTTGCGATTCAAGGTGCTTTGATGGCGACAGCAAAAGGACTGCCGTTGTCAGCAACGATTTCGGCTGCTGTACTGACTGGTGTTGGTGGCGGAGTGATTCGCGATTTACTCGCTGGTCGAAAACCACTCGTCTTGCATAAAGAGATTTATGCGATGTGGGCCGTCATGGCAGCACTTGTGATTGACCGCTTCCAATTGACGAATCCTCTACATTTGTTCACATTGCTCGGACTCATCACTGTTTTACGTATGCTATCGTATTATTATGAATGGAATTTACCGGCACGACGGTTAGGGGGAGAATAAACATGAAAGTTTTCATTATGATTGGCGCGATCTCGATGATGTTATCGGTCGCACTAGGTGCATTCGGTGCACACGCCTTAAAAGATATGTTGACGGAACGGATGCTCGCGAACTGGCAGACAGGCGTTCTTTACCAGATGGTACACTCGCTCGGTATCCTAGCACTCGGGGGACTCTTATTAAAAGCATCGATTCCACAATGGTCGTTGGCTGCATGGCTGATGCTTGCCGGAATCGTTTTCTTCTCCGGTAGTCTGTACGTCATGGCATTGACGAACGTAACAAAACTGGGTGCTATCACACCGATCGGTGGCGTCTTGTTCATCGCAGCATGGATCTTTGTCGCGATTGGTGCCTACAAAGGCTTATGAGGATTGACCGTTTTTCTTCCGTCATGAAGAAGAACGGTCTTTTTTTGTATGAAAAACGCCTACTCGCGATGGAGTAGGCGTAGGTATCAAAACGAATTCATCGTTTTGTCGTTTGAGTTTTGTTTAGCTTCGATAATGCTTGCTCATAGCGATCCAGTACGCGATCTGCAACCGGTTTCAGCTCTTTTGAAAGCACAGCGAATTGCAATTCACGCGACCGTGTCGATCGGTTCATAGCATTCCCCATGGTAATTCCTCCTTACGTCATTCAACTTACTGTTTTATAGCCGCAAGGAGTATATTCCCATGAGATATTTCAATCAAACGTCATTCAACACATTAAAGTGCAAAATGAGTATTTAATTGTTCACTTTCGAGACGGTTCCCGATGAAGAACTCACCAAACTCACCGTACTTCGCGCTGACTTCGTCAAAACGCATTTCATAGACGATTTTCTTGAACTGAAGAATGTCGTCTGAGAAGAGCGTAACGCCCCATTCCCAATCGTCAAATCCAGTTGATCCACCGATGATTTGCTGAATTTTCCCAGCATAACTCCGACCGATCATACCGTGACGATACATGAGTTCTTTTCGTTTCTCCATTGAGAGCGTGTACCAGTTGTCGCCATCGCGACGTGACTTGCTCATCGGGTAGAAGCAGATGTGCTTCGCTTGCGGCAAGATTGGATAGAGACGATCACGCACGTAAGGGTTCTCGTATGGGTTTCCTTCGCCTGAACCACGGTACGTACCGAGTTCGACGACAGAGACGTAAGAATACGTCGGGATCAAGTAATCATAGAGATCAAGTTTCTGCATTTTGACTTCGACGTCTTGAATTTGTTCCATCGTTGGACGAAGAACCATCAAGACGAGATCGGCTTTTTGACCGATGATCGTGTAAAGTGCGTGGCTGCCGTCTTTTGCCGCTTCGACACCAGAAAGTTCTGAGAGGAAGGCTTGGAATTCTTCAATCATGCGCGCACGGTCTGTCGCGTCGACTTGTTTCAAGCGTGACCAATCGATCCGGCGGAAATCATGTAATGTATACCAGCCGTCGAGTGTTTCAGCGGCTTGTTGCGTAGCAGTCGGTTCAGATGTTTGGTGTTGCATGGGATGACCTCCTGAGTCTGAAATAAATTGTCTTTTTCCATATCCTATCTTATCACATTCTATTGAAACGCTTCGCCCGAAAAGGTCTTTGTCCATGAGATCGTAACACATGAAAAAAGTAGAGAGTGGGTAAAAGGGGAAGGGGACATTGTTTTGCTTAGAAACGATCTCTGTACCATTCTTGAAAATGACTGTAATAGTCGGTTAATATGGCTTCAGTGCTTTTGTTAGATAACTTTTTTGCAAATTGTTTTAACAACGATTGAGAACTGTGTATAATAAACGATGGAAAAGAAAATCGATCAAATCGACGACGTCGTGTTTACCTAAAAAGGAGAGAAACTCATGCAATTATTCGATATGTTAGAACAAAAGATTAAAGCGCACCAACCGAAAATCGTCTTCCCAGAAGGAATTGACGCGCGTGTTCTTGGCGCAGCTGTCCGTTTGAAGAAAGACGGTCTCGTCACACCGATCGTCATCGGACCACGTGTACAAATCGAAGAAACAGCAGCAGCGAACGGAATCGATGTCACGGGACTTGATACGATCGATCCTGCTTCTTACGCTGGAATTGATGAGCTCGTCGCATCGTTCGTTGAGCGTCGTAAAGGGAAAGCAACAGAAGAGCAAGCACGTGCTGTCATCTTAAAAGACGTGAACACGTTCGGTACGATGCTCGTTCACACAGGACAAGCAGAAGGTCTTGTATCGGGTGCGATGCACGCAACAGGCGATACAGTTCGTCCAGCACTTCAAATCATCAAAATGCAAGAAGGCTATAAAAAAACATCAGGCGTCTTCATCATGGTACGTGACGATGAGCAATACGTCTTCGCAGACTGCGCAATCAACATCGCACCAGATGCGAACGATCTAGCAGAGAACGCGATCGCATCTGCGAAAACAGCAAAAACATTCGGGATCGATCCGAAAGTGGCATTGCTCAGCTTCTCAACAAAAGGTTCAGCAAAATCACCAGAGACAGAGCGTGTCGTTGAAGCAACACGCATTGCTAAAGAACGTGCACCAGAGCTTGCGATCGATGGGGAACTCCAATTCGATGCAGCATTCGTTCCAAGCGTCGCGAAATCAAAAGCACCAGAATCAGATGTTGCAGGTCAAGCGAACGTCTTCATCTTCCCAAGTCTTGAAGCTGGAAACATTGGCTACAAAATTGCACAACGTCTCGGTGGATTCGAAGCAATCGGTCCGATCCTTCAAGGGTTGAACAAACCGGTCAACGATCTTTCACGCGGTTGTAACGAAGAAGATGTTTACAAACTCGCGATCATCACGGCAGCACAAGCAGTCGAAGAACGCCAAGCCTAAGTACGGTGTGAAAAAGTCTTTACTTTTTCGCTAAACCCCGTACAATGGTACACATCACGAAAATCACGAAACGTAAACGTATAGCAACGCTCGTATAATAGTGGGAATTGGCCCACGAGTCTCTACCGGATCGCCGTAACGGTCCGACTACGGGTGGTGAGTTACTGCTCTCTTTTTTGGCGTACAGTGGCTGCCCCCGGGTAGCGGCTGTACGTTTTTTCGTTTTTAAAGAGGAGAATGCATGTATGAAACGTCTACACGACATGATTAATCAAGAAGGAATCGTCTTATCGGATCAAGTATTGAAAGTGGATGCCTTTTTAAACCATCAGGTCGATCCGACCTTGATGTGGGAAATCGCCTATGAGTTCATGGATCGCTTCCAAGATGCCGGTATCACGCGGATTTTGACGATCGAAGCAGGTGGTATTGCCCCGGCAATGATGACGGCGCTCCGTTTAGGGGTACCAATGGTCTATGCTCGTAAGACAAAATCCGTTACCTTGAATGAAGGAACGATTTCAGCTGAAGTCTTCTCGTTTACGAAACAACAGACGAGTACGATTACGGTTGCAGAAAAATACCTACAACCGGGGGAACGTGTCTTGATCATCGACGATTTCCTCGCGAACGGGGAAGCGGCATTTGGTCTTGCTCGCCTTGTTGAGCAAGCAGGTGCGGAAGTTGCCGGCTTTGGAATCGTCATTGAAAAGTCGTTCCAACCGGGACGTCAAAAGTTAATCGAAGCCGGTTTCCGCGTCGAGTCACTCGCTCGTGTGGAGTCGTTGAAGGACGGAAAAGCGACGTTCGTCGACTCGGTGACCGTATGAGACTATCGAACTTCAAAGCCGCTAGTCTTGGACTTCAGCATGTGCTTGCGATGTACACAGGAGCAGCTGTCGTTCCGCTGATCGTCGGGAGTGCGATCGGATTGTCGGGAGAAGAACTCGCTTATTTAGTGGCGATTGATCTCTTCATGTGTGGCGTAGCGACCTTACTACAAGTGCTCGTCACGAAATATACAGGCGTTGGTCTTCCAGTCGTCCTCGGTTGTACCTTCACGGCAGTCGGTCCGATGATCGCGATCGGTAGTCTTCAAGGGATCACAGCGATTTATGGCGCCTTGATTGCGAGCGGTCTGATCATTCTTGTCATCTCAGGCTGGTTCAGTAAGATTGCGGTCCTGTTCCCGCCGGTCGTCCTTGGTTCTGTCGTGACGATCATCGGGATTTCCTTGATTCCGGCTGCCATCAACGATATCGGAGGCGGGCAGGGCGTAAAGGACTTTGGTGACGCACGTTATCTTGGACTCGCCGGACTAACGATTGTCTTGATTTTAATCTTGAATCGTTACGGCACGGTCTTCTCAAAAGCAGCAGCCGTCTTGATTGCTGTGATGATCAGTACACTCGTTGCGTTCGGCATGGGGATGATCGACTTCAGCCCGGTAGCGGAAGCATCTTGGTTCCAAATGGTGACGCCGTTTTACTTTGGTGTACCGACATTCAATGCGACGGCGATCTTGACGATGACACTCGTTGGTCTCGTCTCGATGGTTGAATCGACAGGTGTGTTCTTGACACTCGGTGAGATCACGGATCGTCGCTTGACGGATAAGGATCTAGCACGTGGCTACCGGGCAGAAGGTGTCGCGACGATCGTTGGCGGTATCTTCAACAGTTTCCCGTATACGACCTACAGCCAAAACGTCGGTCTCGTTCAGTTGACTGGCGTGAAGACACGTAAAGTCATTTTATTTGCGGGTGGATTTTTAATCTTGCTCGGCTTCTTACCAAAAGTGGCGACATTCACGACGTTGATTCCAAAACCTGTCCTAGGTGGGGCAATGTTGATCATGTTCGGGACAGTCGCAGCGAGCGGGATTCGTATTCTGTCGCGGGTCGATTTTTCGAAGAATGAACACGTCATCACAGTAGCACTCGCGCTCGGAATTGGTTTAGGAATCAGTGCGAATCCGGAGATCGTAGCCGGTCTACCATCACAAATCCGTGTCTTGACAGACAGCCCGATCGTCGCGGGATCGCTAACGGCATTATTACTGAATGGCATCTTCCGATTGACGAGTAAGTCTGAGACAGCAGACGCGCCACTTGCTAAAGTTGATTAACAATTGTAACTTTCCGAAAGGAGCCGTCCTGTATACTACTTAGTAGCAGGAGGTTCCTTTTTTTATACTGCTAACGTAATCAGAATATTCCGAGTATGTGGATTTGGTAAGAAATATTATATGAAAACGTTTACAAAATCGACACATCTTCTTTATACTGACAACGTAGCGGTACGGGGAACTGCTAAGAAACAAACAGAGACGGGAAGGACGTCGTAAAAATGAAACAACAGACAGAGTTGAATCGGGGACTGGAAGAACGTCACATTACACTGATGTCGCTGGGGGCGGCAATCGGTGTCGGACTCTTCCTAGGGTCAGCAAAAGCGATCCAATTAGCAGGACCAGGGATCTTACTTGGTTATCTGATTGGTGGTGTCATCATTTTCATTATCATGCGAGCACTTGGGGAGCTTGCGGTGCGGGAGCCGGTGGCTGGTAGTTTTGCGGAGTATGCCCGGAAGTATGTCAGTCCATTAGCTGGCTTTTTAACAGGTTGGAATTATTGGTTACTCTGGATTTTTACGTGTATGGCGGAAATCACAGCAGTCGGTATTTACATGAAAGTATGGTTCCCGGATTCCCAGGGGTGGGTATGGGCACTAGCAGCACTTGTCTTGATGACGAGCATCAACTTCATTGCTGTTAAATTTTATGGTGAATTCGAATTTTGGTTTGCGTTGATTAAAATCGTCGCGATCGTCGCCATGATCATCTTAGGGACTTTGACAATTGTCATTGGTCTTGGAAATGGCGGCACACCGGTTGGGATTTCGAACCTGTGGTCACATGGTGGATTCCTGCCGAACGGATTCGGTGGAGTACTCCTTGCCATGCAGATGGTCATGTTTGCGTTCTTAGGAATTGAAGTGATTGGGGTCACAGCAGGGGAAGCGAAGAACCCGAAGAAAACGATTCGAAAAGCCGTTAATAACGTCTTCCTTCGGATTTTAGTATTCTATATCGGGGCGCTCTTCGTCATTTTATCGATTTATCCGTGGGATCAAGTTGGTGCGAACAATAGTAGTCCATTCGTATTACTATTTCAATCGCTCGGTATTCCGGCAGCAGCCGGCATCATCAACTTCGTTGTCTTAACTGCAGCACTCTCGTCATGTAACTCCGGTATCTTCTCAACAGCCCGGATGATGATGAACTTATCCGAGAACAGTGAAGCACCACGTCGTTTCTCGAAAATCTCGAAAAACGGTGTACCGGCACTGGCGACGATTCTGTCAGGTGTCGCCTTACTCGTTGGTGTTGCGTTGAACTACTTCTTACCGGAAGACGTCTTTGCGATCGTTACGAGTATCGCGACGTTCGGAGCCGTCTGGACGTGGGCGATGATTCTGATTGCTCAGATGCGGGCACGGAAGGTACACGGTTCAGCAGAATTTGGTGTTCCATTCTTCCCGGTCGCGAACTACATCGCCCTCGCGGCGCTTGCCGGTGTCATCGTTTTGATGGCATTTGACGCAAGTACACGCATCGCTCTGGTCGTTGGACCACTGTGGTACGCGATTCTGATCGCTGTCTATTATGCACGGGGAATGCATAAGGAGACACGACAATCGACGCGTCGAGCATCAGGAGAATAAACGGATAGACAAGATTAATTGGAAGCAAGACAAGATATGAGATGATCTCGATAAACTGAGTCTGGTAAATACTAGACTCAGTTTTTCATTTAAACAAATTTTGAAAGCGCTTCATAAATAAGTTGACGTCATTCTAATTCCGTCGTATTCTAATAGGGAAAAGAATAAACCATTCAGGATTGTTACTGCAAAAGCAGGCAAAACCTAAATTGATATCTGTTGCGTGTTGCGGCGATGGATATGAATTTAGGTTTTTTCTTTTCAATTCGATGCTCAAGGGTGGAGGTGAGAGATTCCATGCAAATCGTGAAAGTGTTTAATAATAACGTGGTGGCGATTGAATCGAATGGGCAGGAACACGTCGTCATGGGGCGAGGAATCGCGTTTCAAAAACGAATGGGTGATGTGATTGACGAATCACGGATTGAAAAAATCTTTACGCTCGAGAGTAAAGAGAGCCGAGAACGATTTATCGATTTTTTAAATGAGATGCCGCAAGCTGAAATCGAAACAGTCAAGGAAATTGTTAAGATGGCAGAAGCGAAGCTCAACAAATCGCTCCATGATACGATTTACGTAACGCTAGCCGACCACATTCATTATGCGCTATCACGATATGCGGAGGGAATTGTGATTCGAAACCCGCTCGTCTGGGAAGTGAAACGATTTTACGGTCCGGAATTTGCTGCTGGAAAAGAGGCAGTTCGACTCATCAATGACCGGCATGGAGTTCACTTGGAAGAAGAAGAAGCGGTCTCGATCGCCTTGCACCTCGTCAATGCATCGATGTCTGGTGTCAAAGGCGAGAGCCTGCATATCGTTACTGAAATGACGAAGGCGACACAGGCGATCATGACGATCATCACGTACCATTTCCAGGTGGAACTGGATGAGGAATCTCATGCGTACGCTCGTTTTTTAACGCATCTGAAGTTTTTTGTACAACGAATCGTCTCAAAGACAAAGCTGAAAGTTGGAGGAGACGAGGAGTTGTATGAAATGGTCAAATCACGTTATCCACTCGCATTTGATTGTGTCGAGAAAATTGCTAATCTGATCACTGGGAAGTATGACTATGAAGTCTCGAAGGATGAGCGTCTGTACTTGATGATTCACATTGAAAATCTCATGAAACAAAATCGATCCTAAGGATGGTTACCGCATCGACGGGCCAAACCTAAATGATTGCAGGTGTTTTTCCACTTGCCGTCGTTTAGGTTTTTTTATTCCAAAAATATGAATGGAGTGAGTCAAATGGGTAAATATCAAGCTCTTGCACAAGATATCGTGCGCTTGGTTGGTGGCGAAGACAACGTCAAAACCGTCTTTCACTGTGCGACACGTTTACGCTTCAAATTGAAGGACGAACAACAGGCAGATGCTGAAGCATTAAAACAAGTCGATGGCATCATTACCGTCGTAAAAAGTGGTGGTCAGTTCCAGGTTGTCATCGGTAATCATGTCGGTGAAGTCTATAACGAACTAAACGGGATTGGTCAGGAAACTTCGGAAGAAACAGAAAAAACGAGTCTGTTCAATCGCTTCATCGACACGATTGCTGGTATCTTTACACCAATTCTCGGTCCGATGGCAGGAAGCGGACTGCTAAAAGGCTTGCTTGCAATCCTTGTAGCGACGGGACTGTTGACGCCGACGATGGGGACGTACATCGTTTTAAATGCAACAGCGGACGCCTTATTTTACTTCCTCCCGGTCGTCCTTGGTCACTCGGCGGCGAAAAAATTCGGTGGTAACCCATATATCGGGATGATCATTGGGGGAGCACTAGTTTACCCGTCGATTGTCGCCTTGCAGGCTTCTGGTGATGGCTTAACGTTCTTGACGATTCCGGTCGTCCTCATGAGTTACGCATCGTCTGTTATTCCAATCATCTTGGCAACATTCGTTTCATCAAAACTTGAAAAATTCTTTAATCGTCATTCGCATGAAGCAGTCAAAAACTTCACGACACCGATGCTCGTCATCATGTTGGTTGTCCCACTAACTTTCCTTGCAATTGGTCCACTTGCAACGTATGCCAGCCAAGGACTGGCAGCTGGCTACTCGTTCATCTATAACTTGAGTCCAGTAATAGCGATTGCTTTCATCGGTGCGTTTTGGCAAATCTTCGTCATGTTCGGTCTGCACTGGGGACTCGTACCGATCATCATCAATAACTTGTCTGTCAATGGATTTGATACCATCACAGTTGGTGTATTGATGGCAACTTTCGGTCAAGTGGGTGCAGTTTTCGCGATTACGATGCGGGCGAAGGATCCAAAAATCAAAGGACTGGGTACTTCTTCCACGATTGCCGGTATCTTCGGTATTACGGAACCCGCGATGTATGGTTTGACATTACCGCGTAAAAAGCCATTCATCTTCGGTGTCGTTGGTGGTGCTGTAGGTGGATTAGTAGGCGGTGCACTGGGAACAGCTTCCTACGCACTCGGTGGACTTGGGATTTTCGGAGTACCGGTCATGATTCCGCAAAATGGTATCAACCTCTCGTTCTGGGGTGCACTGATCGGACTAGCTGTTGCTACAGTAGTTTCGTTCGGATTGACATATTTCTTTGCACGTGACAAGCAACAAGTCACGGAAGAAGTACCGACAATCAGTGAACAAGTAGGTTTACCAGTACTTGCACCGGTCAAAGGACAAATTATTTCGTTGGATGAAGTGAACGATACCGTGTTTTCGAGCGGTGCGATGGGAAAAGGACTCGCGATCATTCCGGATGAAGGTGTTGTCTACGCCCCATTTGACGGAGAAGTCGTGACCGTCTATCCATCAAAACATGCGATTGGTTTACGATCTGACACTGGTGTTGAGATTTTAGTTCATATTGGTCTTGATACGGTTCAGTTGAATGGTCAATATTTTGAATCGCTTGTCGACAATGGTCAGTCGATCCGAGTTGGAGATCCATTGATTCGTTTTAATATTGAACAGATCAAACAAGCGGGTTACGACATCATAACACCGGTTATCGTCACAAATACAGCAAGTTACCTGGATGTTTTACCGACGTACCAAGGGACAGTCGAACCGTCGCGTGATGTTTTGCGCGTCTTAGTCTAAACCAAATTAGAGGAGGAATTTTTCATGAAACAAATCAAATCCGATTTTTTATGGGGCGGCGCAACTGCAGCCAATCAACTAGAGGGTGCGTATGCGACAGATGGAAAGGGATTATCGATTGCTGATGTCATGCCGGGCGGCAAGCACCGAATGAACGTCATTCACGATCCGCAGTTTGATTTTGAATTGAAAGAAGAATACACGTATCCGAATCATGACGGCATCGATTTTTACCAGCACTATAAAGAAGATATCGCTTTGTTCGCTGAAATGGGCTTCAAGACATATCGGATGTCGATTGCTTGGAGTCGTATCTTCCCGAATGGAGATGAGACAGAACCGAATGAAGCAGGACTGCAGTTTTACGATAATGTTTTTGACGAGTTGTTGAAACACGGCATCGAGCCGCTCGTGACGATTTCGCATTACGAATTGCCGCTCCATCTCGCAAAAGAATACGGCGGCTGGCGTGATCGTCGACTCGTAACGTTCTTCGAGCGATACAGTCGAGTATTGTTTGAACGCTATCAAGGGAAAGTTAAGTACTGGTTGACGTTCAATGAAATCAATGGTGCCCAGTTCATGCCGATGCTTAGTCTTGGGATGGCAATGCGTGAAGATGAAAATATGCTGCAGTCAACATATCAAGGGTTACATCATCAATTCGTCGCGAGCAGCCTAGCGACGAAAGCGGCTCGCGAAATCGATCCGTCGATGCAAATTGGCTGTATGCTGATCGCTGCACCGGTATATGCGTACAGTTCAAATCCAGTCGATGTTCAGTTTGCGCTCGATGCAGAACGGATGATGAACTATTTCTGCGGGGACGTCCATGTCCGTGGGGCTTATCCGGCATTTGCCGACCGCTTCTTCGCAGAAAACGGAATCGAGTTGGTGATCGAAGACGGTGATCTTGATCTGTTACGCGACTATACGGTCGATTTCTTCTCGCTTAGTTATTATATGTCGCGGACGGAAAAAGCAGAAAAAGATGGAGATGAAGCTGGCGGAAATATCATGAGCGGGGTCAAAAATCCGTATCTGAAAGCGAGTGATTGGGGCTGGGAAATCGATCCGGATGGTTTACGTATTATCTTAAATAAACTGTATGATCGTTACCAGATTCCGCTGTTCATCGTCGAAAATGGACTCGGTGCTTACGACGAAGTGGAGCCAGATGGTGCGATTCATGATTCCTACCGGATTGCGTATCTCGAAGGACATTTGAAAGCCATGATGGAGGCGATTCAAGATGGCGTTGAGATGATGGGGTATACGAGCTGGGGTTGTATTGATCTTGTTAGTGCGTCGACTGGTGAATACAGTAAACGATACGGTTTCATCTATGTTGATAAACACGATAATGGTTCGGGAACACTTGCCCGATCACGAAAAGATTCATTCTATTGGTACAAAGAGGTTATTGCTACGAATGGTGCTGCATTGAAGCAGACTTCCGTCTCAAAATAAAAAGATGAAGCCCTGAAAACAGACTAGAAGCGTCTGCTTTTAGGGCTTTAATCTGTATTGTGGAAATGAATTTAAATGAATCAATACCTTTGTTATCGATTTCAATAATTATTTGGATTCTGATCTATTAATCAGGGGATTCATAAAGTACGGTTTCGTTTTGTTTTGATGATAGATTTGCTACACTTACGGCAGAACCATACAGGAGGTCATACGAAATGAAAACGATTCATGTAGACGAGTTACAAGAGCGATTAGAAGCAGGCGAGGCGTTACACGTCGTCGACGTTCGGGAGCAGGATGAATACGATGCAGGACATATTCCGAACGTCCGCTTCCTTCCGATGTCTGAGATCGGTGAACGCTATACAGAGCTGCAAGAAGGCGAAACCTACTACTTGATCTGTAAAGCGGGCGGACGGAGTGAAAACGTCGGTCGTTTCCTCGAGCAGTACGGATATGACATCGTCAACGTTGAAGGCGGTATGATGAACTGGAAAGGCGATCAAGAAGCATAAGGGTAAGCGTTACCAAGGAAGACGACTCTATGCGGGTCGTCTTTTTTTCATGTGAATCAATGAACGATTATTATTTTTTACTATGAATATTCTTCGCTATTCTTCCGATAGAGAAGGTAGAATAGCGAGTCCTTGCACTCGGGAATGGAGTGACACATGGAACAAAAGATCAAACGAACGATGAGCATCAAACAAAAGTTAATACTGACATCGATTCTATTATTAGTAATTCCAGCGCTCGTAATCGGATTCGTCGCCTACAATCAGGCGAAACAATCGATGACGGAGCAAATCCTGCAGTCAGCTCACGGTGGAGTTGATCGGATGAACGATGAAATTCAGAATATCATTGATCCGATGCGACGCGATGTCGCCTTTTTTGCGGACCGGATTGACGGAACACTCTATCAAAAAGGAAAACAAAATGCAGCGTTAAAAGAAAAAATGACGGAATATCTCGATATGCATCCGCAGGCAGCGAACATCTACTTCGCGACGACGGAAGGGGATATGAACATTTTCCCGGAACAGGTCATGCCCGAGGATTATGACCCACGTGAACGCCCGTGGTACCAGTCAGCGGAAGCAGCAGGTGGAAAAGTCGTTATCACCGATCCATACGTTGATGCGGCCTCAAAAAAGATGATGGTCACACTCTCGCAGACGACGGGTAACGGAAGAGGCGTCGTCGCGATTGATGTCGATGTCGACCGCATCGCGGAAATCGCAAAAAAGATTAAAATTGGTAAGGAAGGTTACGTGACGATTCTCGATTCGAATAAAAAGTTCGTCACGCACCCGACGTTAAAACCGGGTGAAAAGGCAACGGGGAACTGGGTTGCACCACTCTATGCGGATCCAGCTGGACAATTTTCCTATGAATTCGAAAATGAAGGCAAACAGATGGACTTCATGACGAATGATTTGACGAAGTGGAAGGTTGCCGGAACCCTGTACGATCACGAAATCACCGATGCGACATCAAGCATTCTTTGGACGACACTTGCTGTCATTGGCGGAATGTTACTCGTCGCAGCCGTCTTCATCTACTTCATCCTTCGCTCGATTCTTCGCCCACTCGGTCATTTGACACGTGGAGCAGAACGGATTCAGTCTGGTGATTTAACGGAACCGGTCATCGTTGAATCAAACGATGAAGTTGGACAGGTCGCACAAAGCTTTAACGTCATGGTCGACTCACTCCGCTCGATCATCATCAATCTCGATCAGTCGATCACACAAGTGGCCGGTTCGTCACAGGAATTAATGGCGAACTCTGCCCAGACGACGTCCGCATCGGAACAGATTGCGGGATCGATTCAACAGGTCGCAGCAGGGGCGGATCAATCGAAACGTCAACTCGATGCGAATGCGGTCTCGCTCCAGTCGATTACAGCCGGCATCATGCGGATCGCTGAGAGCTCAACGGACGTCTCAGAGCTATCACGTTCAACGGCAACAGAAGCTGAGAACGGAACGGTTGCTGTCCTGCAGAACGTTAAGCAGATGAAAGAAATCGATGCCTCCGTTCAAAACTTTGGTGGTGTCATCAGTTCACTCGCACATCGTTCGAATGAGATCGGAAAAATCGTCGATGTCATCAACGGCATTGCCGAACAAACGAATTTATTGGCACTGAACGCGGCGATTGAAGCGGCACGCGCAGGCGAAAACGGAAAAGGCTTCGCCGTCGTCGCAAGCGAAGTACGGAAACTAGCAGAGCAGTCACAAGATTCAACGAAGCAGATTGCGCAACTCATTCAAAACATCAAGCAGGAGACGGATCAATCGGTTACGATGATGAAGGAAGTCTCAGGACAGACGAAAGCTGGTTTGACGACGACAGAAGCATCGGCAGAACGATTCCAGAAGATTCTCGAACGGACACAAGAGATGACACCACGAATCGAAGATGTGACAGCAACTGTTGAGGAAATTGCAGCGAACGTTCAAGAGGTATCAGCATCGGCGACAGAAATCGCCCATATCGCGCAAGAGAATTCGTCGGCGTCGAAACAAGTGGCGGCGACGACGGAAGAGCAGTTGAGTGCGATGGAAGAAATTTCGCAATCCGCTAAAGCATTATCCGATATGGCAGAAGAGCTACAGGTACTCGTTGCCCGTTTCCGTGTTTAAGCCATCGATTATACAAAGCAAGGAAGCTAGTCTTCCTTGCTTTTTTCGTCTGTCACCATTCTGTGACGAACTGAACAAATGGCTTGGAATCCCTGTAAATCCGGGCTTGAGACAGGGATAAATCGGGAAAATAATAGATATCTAACACTTCGAAGGAGGTGGGTACGGTGAAGCAATTACGCAAGATACGTGAGTGGCAGGATGCGGGTCTGTTGGATGAAGCAACCGTCGAACGAATCATGAATTACGAAAAGCAACATTCAACGAAACAACGCTTCCCGCTCTTGTTGATTGTTGGAGGAACCTTCGTCGTCTTGGCTGTATTCAGCTTTTTAGCTGCCAACTGGCAAGCGATGCCGGTCGGCTGGAAAATCGGACTTGTCGTAGCACTCATGTGGATCTGTTACATCATGGCAGATCTTTCGGAACGTCGTCGTATTCTTCATCCGGTCGTCTTTCGAATCGGTGGAATCCTAGCGTTTGGCGCCTCGATTCTCGTTGTTGTCCAAAGTTTTCACTTGCCGATGGAAGGATCACTGCTCAGCTGGTGTATGTTTGTCGCCGCATTAGTGCATTATATGCTGTGGCGTCATGAAGCATACGGTGTCGTCGCCTTCCTTTCCGGATGGACGATCTTTACGAGTCTTGGTGGTTTTGGTCAGGAGCAGGCAAGTTATCTCGACTGGACGTCGTTCGGTCTGATGGTCGTGTTGTCGTTCAGTTGGTTTTACTTCAGTCAACGTCTGCCATCGCTTTTGTTTAGCTGGCTGTTTCTCTTCTTCAGTGGCCTCTCCTTGTTTCTCCTCGTATCGTATGACGGATTCCTGTGGCCGGTCTGGACGCTATTTTTACTCGTTCCCGTTCTCTGGCTTGTTCGTGAGGAGTCCAATCGTCGGATCGTTGAAATGGTCTATCTGGTCGTTGCTGCCATCAGTTCGATCGTCTATCTGTCTGTACGTGCGGAATCAAATGCCGCATTACCATCCATGACAGAAGCGATTCTGTTAGCTATCGTATCCATCGGGTTAGGCATTTTCCTCTATCAAAAACGTCGCTCCTTATTGTTTATCGTTCCGCTTGGATTCATTGGAGTCCTGTGGCTTGATGAACAGGCCATTCTACTCGCCATCCTCGTTGAACTATCCGCGCTACTGTATCTGTTGTATCAAGAACGTCGTCATGCCGTCATCTGGCCAGCCTTTCTCTATTTCATTCTCGTGCAAATCGCGATATACGTCATCTATGCGTGGGATCGTTTGAACATGTCTTTATTTTTCCTCATCGGTGCGCTCCTCATCTTCCTATTGTCTGGTGTCTTATGGTGGTTACGCCGTAGAGGAGGTGTGACGTCATGAAGCGCTATCTAATGCCTGTATTGCAGACGTGCGCCGTTGGTCTGTTGATCGTCAGCTTTTTTGCGACCTCCTGGTTCGGAACGTCGTACCGTTTTCGGGCAGAACCGTTTGACCCGTTTGATCCCGTTTATGGTGAATACGTGATGCTTCAGTATCCGGATTTAGAACCAGATCCGACGATTCAAAACGGACGTGTCTATGTCAGCTTCAAGACAGATGCTTCCGGTTATGCTCAAATCGATCGGATTTCGAATGCACGATTTTTCGGAAGTGTTGCTGGCGACTACTACGATCAATACGTGTCGATCCCACAGTTAACGCAGTATTATGTCGAACAGGGAAGCGGAAAACAATACGAAAAAGCAAGAGCACTAGAAGTCCGTGCGGATGTGTCACCATGGGGAACGATCCGGACGACGAATTTAAAAATTTCTGAGTAAAAAACCTTGCGTCAGGAATCAAACGGTTGTACTATTAATTTAAATTTTCAGACAACTAAATCTGCATGCGTAGACGGGAAGAGTAAAGTGATCAGAAATCGATAGAGAGTCTCTGTTGCTGGAAATGAGACGATTTCGTCATTTGAAGATGGTCCCGGAGCAGTCGGAAGAACGTGAACCGTGTTCATCAGTAGAACCGACCGGTAGGACGGATACCGTTAGCATTCCATGGAGTCTCGTACTCCTAGAGGTGGCTGAACGTGAGTTGAGCCATGAACGAAGGTGGTACCACGTGATCAGACATCACGTCCTGAGAGATGAGGGCGTGGTGTCTTTTTTGTGGGGACGTTCGCGCAGGAGGAGGATGACGAGATGGCAGAAGCATTGGTATTGCAATCAGATTTTGGCGTGAGTGACGGGGCAGTGAGTGCGATGTATGGAGTAGCCCACAGCATTAATCCGGAGATTCGGATTTTTGATTTGACGCATGATATTCCACCGTTTCACATTTGGGAAGCGTCCTATCGGTTACTGCAGACGGTGCCGTACTGGACGGAGCAAACGGTGTTCGTTTCTGTCGTTGATCCAGGAGTCGGATCAAGTCGAAAGAGTGTCGTCGCGCGGACGCATGCGAATCAATATATCATCACACCAGATAACGGAACGTTGACGCATCTTTGGCAAGCCGGATACATTGCTGAAGTGAGGCAACTCGATGATCGACGACATCGCTTACCGCGGATGGGGGAATCGTATACGTTCCACGGACGAGATATCTTTGCTTTCACGGGAGCTCGATTATCGAGCCATGTCATCACCTTCGAGGAAGTGGGACCCGTTTTACCTGCTTCGGATATCGTTTTACTCGACCGGACAGTTGCCTCGTCGTCGGATACCGGTGTTACTGGTATCGTCGAGATTCTCGATGTTCGCTTCGGAAATGTTTGGACGAACATTCCGGTCGCTCTCGTTCGTCAGGCGGGTCTCGACATCGGTAGCCAGGTCAAGGTAACGATTTCGTATCGGGAACGAATCGTCTATGAACAGACACTGCTCTTTGGTCATTCGTTCGCCGACGTACCGGTCGGTTCAGGTGTCGTTTACATCAATTCGCTGGATCAGATTGCTCTTGCCTTAAATCAAGGTTCGTTTGCGCATGCATTTGAGGTTGGGATCGGAAATGATTGGAGTGTTAACGTACAACATATTAAAGGAGGAGATCGAACATGAAAGGATTTACGACAAAACAGATCGTCGCAACCGGGATCGGAGCAGCTGTATTCATTATTTTAAGTCGATTCGCTGCGATTCCGACAGGCGTACCAAACACATCAATCGAGACTGCCTACGCATTCCTCGCATTCATGGCAGTATTGTTCGGACCGGTCACAGCCGGTTTGATCGGTCTGATTGGTCATGGATTAAAAGATGCGATTTTATACGGTTCCCCGTGGTGGAGTTGGGTCATCGTCTCCGGCTTCGTCGGGTTTGGCATCGGATTGATCGCTAACCGGATTCGCTTAGAAGAAGGTGGATTGACGACACGTAAAATCGTCTTATTCAATGCGACACAAGCCATCGTGCAAGCGATCGGTTGGATCATCATCGCACCGGTACTCGATATCTTAATTTACTCGGAGCCAGCGAATAAAGTCTTCGTCCAAGGTGCTGTCGCTGCGACGTCGAACATCTTGACAGTCGGTGTCATTGGAACGTTGTTGCTCGTCACGTATGCCAAAACAAGAAGTAAAGCAGGCAGCTTGAAACGCGAAGTTTGACCGAATGAGCTATGATCCTGTGCGAAGAGTCGGCAGGATCATAGCTCATTTAGCTTGGGGGGAGAAGGACATGACAAACGTAATCGAATTTCAGGATTTTTCATTTACATATCGGAGTCAGTCGGAACCGACACTCCGGCAGATTCAGTTAACGATTCAAGCAGGTGAACGTATCTTAATCGTTGGACCGTCGGGTTCAGGAAAAAGTACGCTCGCCCAGTGCATCAATGGGTTGATTCCGTTCTCATACCCGGGAACGTGGGAAGGACAGGTCCTGATCGAAGGACAAGATGCCCGGGAGTTATCGTTATTTGATCGTTCGTTGCATATTGGCACGGTGTTACAGGATCCAGATGCGCAGTTCGTCGGTTTATCGGTTGGCGAAGACATCGCCTTTGCGCTCGAGAACAAACAGACTGGGCGACCAGAAATGCAGGAGATCGTCGAACGCGTCGCACGGATGACGGACGTCGAGACGCTCTTGCACGCACGATTGAATGATCTATCAGGAGGACAACGACAACGGGCGGCATTAGCCGGAGTCCTCGTCGAAGATGCGGATATCTTACTGTTTGATGAACCGCTTGCGAATCTCGATCCGGTAGCGGGACAAGAAGCGATGGCGCTTATGGATCGACTGCAACGTGAAACGAATCGTACATTGATTGTCGTCGAACATCGAATCGAGGATGTACTCGTCATTCCGTTTGACCGCATCATCGTCATGGTCGATGGGGAAATCATTGCCGATGACCATCCGGATGTCATCTTAAGCAATGGCGTGCTTCAACAAGCGATTTTACGTGAACCTCTCTATGTCAGTGCCGCGCGCTGGGCTGGGCTTGCCGTTCAACCTATCGACCAGCCGAGCCGCATCGATCCCTTTTTAAAGCAGTTCAATCAGACGGACGTGTTGGAGCGTTTAGAGGAAGCGCCTCAAAAAGAGACTGTAACCTCTACTGCATGGCTCGAACTTGAACAGTTGGCGTTTCATTATCGCCAAGGAACGCCGGTGCTTGAGAACGTGACAGCCTCTTTTCAAAAGGGAACGCTGACGACGATCGTCGGTCAGAATGGTGCCGGGAAATCTACGCTTGCGAAAGTATTGAGTGGTTATCAACGGACGACAGGTGGTCGGATTCTACTTGGCGGAATCGACATCACGAACCAATCGATCGCAGAGCGGGCGGGGGCGATCGGATTCGTTCTCCAAAATCCGAATCATATGATTTCGAAGCACCTTGTGCAGGAGGAAATCCGCTACGGGATGCAGGCGCTCGGATTAAGTGAAGCGGAAGAAAACGAGCGTCTCGAGCAGACATTACGTCGTTGTGGATTATATCCGTTTCGTAATTGGCCGATTCAAGCACTGAGTTTTGGTCAGAAGAAACGAGTGACGATTGCTTCGATTCTCGTTCGACGACCGGATATCTTGATTCTCGATGAACCAACAGCCGGTCAAGATTACCGGCATTATTCGGATATGATGGACTTTTTAGAAGGATTGAAGCAGGACGGGATGACGTTACTCATCATCACACATGATATGCACCTCGTCTTAGAATACAGCGATCAAGTCTGCCTCGTGCAAGCTGGGCGTATCCGTTATGCCGGAACATCATTTGGACTGCTGAATCAAGAACAATTGTTGCATCATGCCCATTTAAAACAAACATCACTCTTTACGATAGCGCAATATCTCGATATAGACCCGGAACGATTCGTCGAGTCCGTGATTACGGCGGAGCGAAAGGAGCGGGAACAATGGCTGTAGAAATGCTTGGTTATATTGAAAAAACGTCACCGATTCATCGCTTGACGGGAACGACGAAACTGATTGGATTCTTGTTATTTACAACAGCAACGATGTTCACCTATGATACACGTGTCTTACTTGTACTGGGATTAGTCAGCATCGTGTTATTCCGATTGTCGCGTATCCAGTTTCGAGAAGTCCGGTTTGTCTTGATCTTTACAGCGCTATTCGTCCTGATTAATGCACTCGCTGTTTATCTGTTCGAACCAGAGCAGGGTGTAGCGATCTACGGATCGCGTCACGTCTTACTTGAAGGAATCGGACGATTTACGGTGACGGCAGAACAATTATTTTATCTGTTCAATTTAATCTTAAAATACAGTGTGATTGTTCCGATTGCTGTGTTGTTTCTCGTGACGACCCATCCGACGGAGTTCGCTTCTTCGTTGAATCGGATTGGTGTTCCGTATAAGATTGCCTTTGCGGTCTCCTTAGCGCTCCGTTACATTCCGGACGTTCAAGCGGATTTTCGGACAATCGCAAATGCTCAGGAAGCACGGGGGATTGCCGTCTCACACGGTTCCCTTTGGCAACGGGCACGTAATAGCATTCAGATTTTACTTCCGTTGCTATTTACGAGTCTCGAGCGGATTGAGACGGTCAGTAACGCGATGGACCTCCGTGGATTCGGTGCCGGACGAAAGCGGACGTGGTACAACCAACAGACGATGACACGAATCGATTATGTCGCGATCAGTTGTATCGTACTATTGACGATTTTTTCGTTCGTCGCCACCTTTCATGATGGCAATCGCTTTTATAATCCGTTTTAAAAATGAGATACGAAAGGCTGAATCAAAAAAAAGAATGATGCGTCTTTTCACGCCCTTCCCTCAGGCGAGACACAAGCCAGTTTTCCTGCTTTATTTAAGCAGGAAAGCGGGTCTTGTTTGTCTCTGACAGCGCATAATGCGCTTTTTCCTGCAGGAGTGGCGCGAAACGCGTCATTCTTTTCGTTACGAGATAAGGGTGGCAGATCATCATTCTGCCACCCTTATCTTTGTAGAGACCGACTTTTGAGTCAGCCCCTTTGTCATATGACCAATCCGCTTACGCAGATCGTTTTTGATTTTCCCAACGTGGTGAATTCAACAGTTCAATCCATTTCTTGACGGCTGAGATCGTGATGACGATCGCGAGCAGCCCCATCGTTACCGACAAGACCGTATTCAAGATGCTGAAACCTGGAGAATCCGGGTTTGCATAGACGTTTGCGACCATCCAGATATCCGCGAACGTTACCGTAATCAGGAGATAGACGAGCGGGATGAACGTCGTCAACGCATAGACTTTTTTGTCGGCGATTTTCAAGATGATCGTCGTTCCGATGATCAAGCCAATCGACGCCATCAGCTGATTGGATACCCCGAATAATGCCCAAATCGAGCCGATGTCACCCGAGAACAGGAGATAGCCCCAGAAGAACGTTCCGAGTGCCGAAGCGAAGATCGCACCTGGAATCCAGTCGACGCGTTTGAGCGGTTTATAAAACTCCCCGAAGAAATCTTGAATCAAGTAACGAGCAACGCGTGTTCCTGCATCGATTGCTGTCAGAATGAAAACAGCTTCGAACAAAATGACGAATTGGAAGAAGAAGCCGGCAATCTCTTTGAACCATGGGATGGCGCGGAAGATGAACGTCATACCGACGGCGAGTGAGACGGCACCACCTGTTCGACCTGCCAGATCAAGACCGATTTCACGTGAGAGCTCATCGAGATAAACTGTACTCATACCGAGCGTCGCAAATACTTCAGGAGTTGAGTTGATGGCGAAGTAGTCACCGACTTCAAGAGATGTCGCGGCGATCAATGCCATGACGGCAACAAGACATTCGACAAGCATGGCACCGAAGGCGACCGGTTTGATGTCGCTCCACCGGTTGATCATCTTCGGTGTCGTACCAGAACCAACGAAAGCGTGGAAACCAGAAATCGCACCACAGGCAATCGTGATCGAGATGAATGGCCAGACAGGACCAGCGATGATTGGACCACCGCCATCAACGAACTTCGTGAATGCTGGGAATCGAATGTCCGGGTTGATGATGAAGACACCAACGATCAAGGCAAGGAAGACACCGATTTTCATGAAACTCGATAAATAGTCGCGAGGTGCGAGTAAGAGCCACACTGGCAGTGCAGCAGCGAAGAATGCATAAATCGGTAAAGCAATCGCGAGTTGACGTGACGAAAGATCGAACCAATCGCCGATGAATGTTTCCGTTAACTGAGGACCAAAACCAATCGCAGCTAGAATCAGTAAGAACCCAACCGTTGAAGCAAGTGCTAAGTTACCACCTTTACGTAAGTAAATCCCAACGAACATCGCAATCGGAATCGTCGAGAAGACAGCAAATGTACCCCATGGGTTATGTTCCAGGGCGTGCAAGACGACCATCGATAGACCAGCCATCGTGATTGTAATGATGAAGAGCATCGCAAGACCGGCACAAAAACCAGCGACTGGTCCTAGCTCTTTTTTAGCGACTTCAGACAGCGACTGACCGTCTTGGCGCATCGAGGCAAAAAGAACGACCATATCATGGACCGCTCCACCGATGACGGCACCGATCAAGAGCCACAGTAAGCCGGGGAGATATCCGAACTGCGCAGCAAGAACAGGTCCGACGAGTGGACCGGCAGCAGCAATTGCTGCGAAGTGGTGTCCGAACGAGACCCATTTGTTCGTTGGGACGTAATCTTTTCCGTCCGCTAATTTATGAGCGGGCGTTTCGCGATCATCTTTGATTTTTAAGACTTTCGCAGCCATGAACGTACCGTAAAGGCGATACGCAATTAATAAGATACAGATGACAGCAATAACGATTGGAGTAGCGCTCATCTAAAATTCCTCCTCTTGAATGAACTATGATGGATTTAGTATACAAGTTATGGAAGCGCTTTCTTTATTTTTTAGATGAGTTGTCGGTTTCGTTCGATGAAAGGTTGAAAATGGACCTTGAATCACAAAAAAGAAGCGCTCATATCCCGAGCGCTTCTTTCAGTAGTTTGACGTACGTCCGACTGACTGGCACATCAATCTGATGAATCTTTAAATTATAGGCTCCGTTGAACCAAGGTTCGATGGCGTCAATTGCTGATAAGTTGACGAGATATGAGCGGTGAACCCGTAAAAAGCGATGATCTTGAAGCTTTCGTTCAAGTTCGAGTAAAGTCTCGTTCGATGGATACGCTCCATGTTCCGTGACGATCTTTGTTTTCCCGTTCTCAGCGACGATGTAATCGATATCTTGAGGAGACAATAATTTCAGTTGTTCGCCCGTCTCGACGGCTAAACGTTCAAGTCGAGGTGCTTTTTTCGGCAGCGGTCGCGCGACTTTTTCAATCGCACGGACAATCCGTGCCGGATCATACGGTTTCAAGATGTAGTCATAAGCATTGAGCTCAAACGCTTCAAGCGCATGAGCATCATACGCCGTCACAAACAAAAGAGCCGGAGGACGTGGCATCGACTTTAAGCGTTTGGCGACTTCAAGACCACTTCCGTCCGTCAGCTCGATATCGAGAAAGACTAAGTCGGGTTGAAGGGAGCGAACGAGTCGTTCGGCTTCCTCGACACTACCGGTTTCCCCAACGACTTCAAGACCGGCTGCGGTCACGTGATAACGGAGCTCATCACGTGCGAGCGGTTCATCTTCAATCAACAAGGTGCGCATGCTGAATCTCCTTTCTGACTTCAATCGGGAGACGAATCGCGATCGTCGTGCCGTTTTGACCGTCACTCGTGATCGTAAACTGTCCTTTTTCACCATACAGGCTTCGAATTCGTTCTGCCGTATTGAATAACGCAGTACCGGTACCAGAAGACGGAACGACTTCTCGACCGAGACGGGCAAGGCGCGAGGCGTCGATCCCGCGTCCGTTATCGACGACTTCGAGACACAGTTGATCCGCCTCACACCATGCCGTCACCCCGACATATCCCGTCTGCTCAGTCGAAAAAGCGTGAAGGAACGCATTCTCGATCAACGGTTGTAAGATGAACGGTGGAACGAGTAAAGACGTCGTCTCGTCTGCTAAATCGATATCGAGAAACGGGCGATTCGGAAAACGAGCGGCTTCAAGCGATGTGTACGCTTCGATGTGCTCGAGTTCTTTTTGGAGCGGAATTTTTGTTGAGCGCGCGCCTTGGAGGTTACTGCGGAAGAACGTCGATAATTCAAGTAACAACGAGCGTGCTTGTTCGACATCCGTCCGGCACAGCGCATAAATCGTATTGATCGCATTAAACAGGAAGTGGGGATGAATTTGTGCTTCGAGTGCCCGAATCTCGGCATCTTTCAGTAAACCGGCTTGCCGCTGGGCGTTCCCGAGTGCCAGTTGTGTCGAGAACAGTTTCGCTAACCCTTCAATGAGTTCGACTTCGACGGCGTCGAGCAATTCGGCATGAGGATAATAGACTTTCAGCGTCCCAATCGTCGTTTCTCCGACGATGAGCGGCGCGATGATGCCGGCTTGAAGCGGACAATCGGTTACGGAACAGCCGATATCGAGTCGTTCCGTCACAAGACGGACTTGTCCGTCCTGCAAGACATGCTCGGTCGGTTTCGTCGTCCAGTGACTCCCAGCTTGATGGTGGTCGCTCCCAATACCGATATGGGCGAGGATGACGGATTGATCCGTCAACGAGACGGCTTCGGCTCGCGTTTGTTGCAACAGAATTTCCGCGACAGCTTCTGCCGTATGGATATGTAGACCACGCGTCAGATGCGGCAGCGTCAAATCGGCGATATGCAACGACCGTTCGGCTTCTCGTGCCCGAACCGTTTCTTCTTCTCGCGCAGCAAGGCGGATGATCGATAAGAACAACCAGACACCGAGGACGTTGATCAGTGTCATCGGTAAGAAGATGAACTGGACGAGTTCGACGGCCGCATCAAAGGGACGGGAAAACAGTAAAATCAGTGACATTTCAAACAGCATTAAAAAAGCAGTCAGACACACGGGCAATAACGCTTGGCTACTGAGGCGGTCGCGCCAATAGGAGCGTAAGAGACCGCTGACACCGCCGGCAATGACAGTCGAAAGCGCGCAAGCGAATGCTGTGAATCCGCCGAGGGAATACCGGTGAACCCCGACGATCAGTCCGGTCATCAATCCACCGAGTGGACCAGCGAGTAATCCACTGATGACGACGATCATCGTTCGCGTATTCGCGATCGCCGATGTCCCATCGACTTCTTCGAGCCAAGCATGGGGCAAGAATTCTGCTAAGTCGACTTTGACCCCTGTATAGTTACTTAAAATGCCATACGTCGCAAAAAACAGGACGAGGACACGAAATTGCCAGCCGGCTTCCGGTTGACGCAGCAGCCGGCGTGTCGGTCCCCACTGGGCGAGGATGAACGCCAAGATGATCATGATACCAAGTCGTTCGAGTAAAAAAGGAATCAGTTCCAACATGTGCATTCCTCCATTCGAGTTAAGTGTAAACGCTCGCAAAACGGAGGGCAATGCCGGTATACAAAAAAACCGCACGTCCTCTATTGAAGAGGACGTACGGCAAGCTTGCTTATTGTGCGTCTTTATCGAACGTGATCCGTGCGATCGCGTCGTGTTGGTGAATCGTTTCTTCGTTACGGCATTCGACGTAGAACGAAGCGATTGGATCCATTTCGTACAAATCAGCAGCAATCAAGCGAACCATATCTTCAACGAAACGTGGATTTTCATATGCCATCTCTGTCACGCGTTTTTCATCCGGACGTTTGAGTACCGGGTGAAGTGGCGCTGAGGCATTGGATTCCGCAGCATCAAGCAATGATTGTTTCCAGTCAAAGTCTTCTGCTTCATCACGTAACGATGCTTCCATCGTGACGTAACCACGTTGGTTGTGGGCGCTGTATTCGCTGATTTCTTTTGAACATGGGCAAAGTGTCGTGACGTTGATCGTCAGACCGACAGACAATGTCGCTTCGTTTGTTTCCGTGTTGACACTGACTGTTTGCCACACTTCAGCATTCATCAAACCGCTAAGTCCCGTTGCAGGTGCTTTACGTGTAAAGAACCATGGGTAACGGATCGTCAATTGACCTTCCGTTTGTTCCATACGATCCGCTAAATCACGTGCGAATTGAATGAGTGATTCGTTCGTGACCGTCCAACCTTCGTTGTGGTATTGATCAAGCTGTTCCGTGAGACGGCTCATGTTGATCCCTTTACGGTCTTGTACGAGTGACGTCGACAGCTCGAACGTCGCGACTGTTGCTTGTGTGTTGTCCCCGTCTTGAATGACGACAGGATGTTTAACGTTTGAGATTCCAACAGCATCTAGTGCGAACAGGAAGTTCTTCGGTGTATTTTGCAAGTCGACCATCTTATCTTTTTCAGTCGGTTTTGTTCCTTTGATCGGTGGTACCGAACCGAACAGCTTATGGCGCTCTTCTTTCGTTGGTAACGTAATCGGGTAGGTAGACATATTCATTGGCCCCTTTGTCCTTTTGTAGTGTTTCAATAGTAATAACATGACAGGAATGCTAGAGACGAGCAAGTCTGATGATTCCGCAAATGTGTTTCATCTTTTCATCGCTAGAAGTATTGTCTTGAATTTTATCACGAACGTTCGATAAACGAAACTCGCACGACTCAAAATCGACACATTCTACATCTGTAGGAATAACTTACTTGCAATCGGGTATACTATCCTATAGTATATGTTCAGGTGAACGTGTAATCATTGTTTTTTTGTCATGGTCAATAATTGAATTTTTTTTATTTTACAGGCAGTAAGAGAAAGGGATGACAGAGATGGATTGGCAGTTACTATTACAGTATGCCTGGGTCGTACTCGTCTTGATCGCGCTTGAAGGATTACTTTCAGCGGATAATGCACTCGTACTCGCGGTCATGGTCAAGCACTTACCAGGAGAACAACAAAAGAAAGCACTTTTTTATGGACTAGCTGGAGCGTTCGTCTTACGATTCGCGGCATTGTTCGCGATTTCGTTCCTCGTCGACATTTGGCAAATCCAAGCACTTGGAGCGGCGTACTTGCTCATCATGGGACTACGGCATATTTATAAGACCGTTAAAGCCAGAAAGCTCGGTGAGAACCATGGGGCTGAAAATGAGCTAGATGAAGAACCGAAGTCGGAAGAGCCAGTTTCAAAAGGTGAATTCTGGCGGACAGTCGCAAAAATCGAATTCGCAGATTTAGCGTTCGCTGTCGATTCGATTCTTGCTGCCGTTGCTCTTGCCGTTGCCCTTCCCGATTGGGGAACAGGCGAAATCGGTGGTTTGAACACAGGTCACTTCATCGTCATCCTAACAGGTGGTTTGATGGGTGTCGTCTTGATGCGGTTCGCAGCACGTGTCTTTGTTAAATTACTCGCAGATCGCCCAGGTCTTGAGACAGCAGCTTTTGCAATCGTCGCTTGGGTCGGTGTGAAGCTAGCTGTTCTGGCGCTCGAACACCCGAAATACCACGCATCAATCGAAGGAACGATCTTTGAAGCCTTGAAACTTCCGGAAGGATTCGCCCACAGTACACCGTGGCAGGCATTCTTCTGGACAGTCATGGTCGGTCTTGCTCTTTGGGGTTGGTTCTCTTCACCAAAAACAAAATCAAATCCAGATGCTGAAAAGAAAGTCGATCAAAACTTATAAGAAATGGAACGATCCGTCGATGACGGGTCGTTTTTTGTGTAACGCATGAAAGAAGGACACGCACGTTACAACTGTTTAAACAGCGGGAATAAGAGACACAGTGAAATCAAAAAGGAGAGCAGGTCTCTTTTTCTTTCCTCATGTCCGGCATATAATGAATAGACTGAACAAAAAAGGGGATTCGTTTGTATGGATATTGGATTAATAACGCAGTATGCGACCGTCGGACTCGTACTAATCATTTTGCAGGGGTTACTTTCTGCTGATAATGCGATGGTCATGGCGGTGCTTGTGCGTCCGCTACCGGACGATCAACGCAAAAAAGCACTTTTCTATGGTCTTGTCGGAGCACTCGTCTTACGTTTCGTCGCAATCTTCTTTGCTTCGTACTTAGCGACGATTTGGGAACTTCAAGCACTCGGGGCGATCTACCTCTTCTACGTCGCGTTTAAAGGAATCGTCGAGGCTCGATCGAATAAACATCAAGTACCGGATGCAATTGCCTCACAAAAAGCCTCACCGAACTTTTGGTGGACGGTCGTTAAAGTTGAGTTCTCTGACTTGGCGTTTGCTGTCGACTCGACACTTGCCGCTGTCGCCATGGCAACGACATTACCGATGATTGGTGGAACGATCGGTGGTCTGAACACAGGACAATTCTGGGTCGTCTTCTTTAGCGGAATTATCGGTCTTGTCATCATGCGTTACTTCGCGAGTTGGTTCGTCGTCTTGCTCCAAAAGCGACCAGGTATCGAAGAAGCTGCCTTTTGGCTCGTCGCATGGGTTGGTGTAAAACTGGTCGTCATGACACTCGCGCATCCGTCAATCGACGTCTTGCCGCATGAGTTTCCAGAGAGTACACTATGGCAAACGATTTTCTGGGTTGTACTTGCCCTAATTTTAATCATTGGTTGGTTCCGTAGCGGAAACAGCTCCAGTGAATCAGCAAAATAATACAATGGCGGGCAGGGTACTCTCTGTCCGTCTTTCGTTAGGAGAGATTTCATGCAAAACGGTAATTTCATTCGGATGCTGACGCGGATGCAAAACGTTCCACGGTGGGATGAATACGCACCACGTTTTCCGGATAACGCAGCCAGTCACAGTTTTCGTGTTGCCTTATTCAGTTTGATGGCAAGCTATTTAGAAGAAGCAGACGGGCAACCACCAGTCGACCGCCAGACATTGCTCGGAAAAGCTTTATTCCATGACATGAACGAAGTCATCACCGGACCCATTAAACACCGGACGAAAAAAGAGCCAACGTTACATGCACACATTCAGGCAATGGAACAACAAGCAAGTGAACAGCTCGTTGCCTTACTCTCGAAGTCGCTTCAACCAGCGTTCACGACATATCTCGTGCATGCAGAAGATGAATCACCGGAAGGGCGGATCGTCGAAGCCATCGATACGTTCGATGCGATGTTGTACGCACGAAGGGAAGCACAGATGACGGAGTCCGCCTTTTTCGAACAAAAAGCAGCGGAATTACAGGCTGTTTTGGAACGACATCCACTCGTTTCAATCCGTCGCTTGACACAGTCGGTCATGGAAGAGGATGAGATGTCTCATTTCATTGAAAACGTCTTGATGATGGATACGATTCGGCGCTGGAAAGGACGTTTCAATACGATTGATGATAACGACGCGACACATGCGTTTCGCGCAGCCTCGCTTGGTATCTTCAATGGTCTGATTGAATCGGAAAAGTATGGCGTCACGATCGACATCGAAGAAGTCGTCTCGCGTCTCTTGTGTCATGATCTCGTTGAAGGAACGACAGGAGATGTTCTTGGACCTGTCAAACATGCGACACCGGTTACAGCAGCAGCCTTCGAAGCTTACGAACGGGCAGAAGGAGAGACGTTGATCAATAATTTACCGAAAGACATCCGAGCACCATTCCGTCGGTTCGTCGTGGAAGCAAAAGACGAGACATACGAAGGACAGATGGTTGATGTGATCGATAAACTCGATGCATTGATTAAAATGAACATGGAACGGAAGTTGAACGGGGTCGAGTATGAGACCGGTTACCGGGCACAACTCAAAAAGGTTCAGATGACATATGAAAATCCATCGGTCGTCTTTTTCCTCGCTTATGTCTTGCATGATTTGGATTACGTGACGTCATGACAAAAGAAACCATGACCCCACGCCGCTTAACGTTGATCTTGATCCTTGGTTCACTCGCTGCACTCGGACCGCTCTCGATCGACATGTATCTACCTGCTTTTCCGGATATGTCACGCTCATTTGATGCGAGTGCATCACTGATCCAATTGAGTTTGACCGCTTGTATGCTCGGAATGGCACTCGGACAATTGATCGTTGGTCCACTCAGTGACGTTCGCGGTCGTAAACGACCGCTGATGGTTGCATTACTTGCATATCTGCTCGCTTCTCTCGCCTGTGCGATGGCACCGACGATTGAAGTGTTGATCGCACTTCGGTTCATCCAAGGAGCAGCTGGAGCGTCAGGAATCGTCATTTCCCGGGCAATCGTTCGTGACTTGTTTGATGGACCCGAGTTGACGCGTTTTTTTGCTGCCTTGTCACTCGTCAACGGAACAGCACCGATTCTCGCGCCTGTCATCGGAGGACAGTTGCTTCGGTTCGGTGACTGGCATTTTGTCTTCTACTTGCTGGCGATTTTAAGCACGATGATGTTACTTGCTGTTGCACTCCGTTTACCAGAAACGCTTCCGCTTGATAGACGTGTTGAAGGAAACCTGACGACGACGTTGAAGACGTTCGGACGCTTATTGACGGATCGCGTTTTCATTGGCTATGCGTTCGCGCAAGCATTCGTCATGGGCGCAATGTTTGCCTACATCTCCGGTTCACCGTTTGTCTTACAAAATATTTATGGCGCTTCGCCGCAACAGTTCAGTTTTTTGTTCGGTTTAAACGGAATCGGAATCATCTTAGCAGCACAGATTGCTGGTCGCCTTGCGGGTCGTGTCGATTCAGAGCGGCTGATGCGAATCAGTTTGACGATCGTTGCGAGTGCGAGTATCTTATTGTTCCTCGCCTTGACGTTAACGGATCAGCTGATCTTCGTCATGATTCCACTGTTTTTCGTCGTTTCAAGCGTCGGTTTGATCTCGACACTCGGTTTTACTTTAGCGATGCAAAATTACGGAGCAACGGCAGGCAGTGCCTCGGCACTTTTAGGGCTTTTGCCGATGCTCGTCGGCTCGCTCGTGTCACCACTCGTCGGGATCATGGGAGAGCAATCGGCTGTTCCAATGGGACTGATCATCATGACCTTAGATTGCCTGGCGCTCATTCTCTATTATGGTCTGATTGTTCGTCGACCGAATCGTTCATAAACGCTAATTATTCAAAAACGTTTGTCCTCTGTATGGGACGAACGTTTTTTCTTTTAATGAAAGGAAAAGAAATGGAATTCATTTTGAAACATTTTCTAAAAAATAAGCGTAGAAGAGAAAGAAAGCCAGTACTTCAGAAAGGAGTGGAGCGATGAAACAGGAGCTGCAGCGTGAACGAGAACCGTCGATTGAGGCAAGATTAGCACGTCATTTTGCCGCACAGAAAAAATACTTACGTCGTCAAGAAGAGGCCATCGATCAACGAGGAAAAGAATTGGCTCGTTTATTGTTTGAGGAAAACCGGATTGCTTATCAAAGGGCTTACCACGAACTGTATGGCTCACATCCTTACATCGAGGTGAACGAAGATGGACGTTAGTACACTTTATTTATATGCGTTAGCGGCCGCTGCTTGTGGTGTGTTTGTGTCCATCCTATTCTCAGACGTCATTCCAGGCGTCGATCAAATCTTTCATCCCACGTTGATCTTATCTTTTGTCATCATCACGTCAGCCATCGGATTCGGACTCGAACAGCTCAGTCCACTTCGTTCGATGTTGATTTTAATCATCAGCAGTGTGATTGCGTTATTAGTGACGACGCTGATGCATATCTTTTTATTTGTTCCGATGGCACAAGCCGAACAGTCGCTTGGGTTTTCGGAACAGATGCTAGAAGGTCGCAGCGCAACCGTCATCGTGCCGATTCCGACTGAAGGATATGGTGAAATCTTACTTGATGACGTCTCAGGACGCGTATCAAAGTCAGCCGTTCTGTTTGAAGGACCTGCTTTACCACAAGGCACGAAGGTGCTTGTCATCGAGATCAAACAAGGTGTCGCGTCTGTCGTGACATACCCCCAACAATGGAAAAAGGAGATGTTTACATGAATCCAGTGTTAATCGTATCAATCGTCGCGGTCGCCTTGATCGTTGCCTTGATCGTCTTATTCATCACGAAGTACCGAACGGTCGGTCCGGAAGAAGCGTTGATCGTATCTGGTAGTTATCTCGGAGGACGCAACGTCAATACCGATGAGTCCGGCAACCGGGTAAAAATTATTCGAGGTGGCGGAACATTCGTGTTACCTGTCTTCCAACAGGCGACACCACTAAGTTTGTTATCGAGTAAACTCGAAGTCACGACACCTGAAGTTTATACGGAGCAAGGTGTACCGGTCATGGCTGACGGTACAGCGATCATTAAGATCGGCAGTTCGATTTCTGAGATTGCGACGGCAGCGGAGCAGTTCCTCGGAAAATCAAAGGAGGAGCGAGAAGGCGAAGCGCGTGAAGTTCTTGAAGGACACTTGCGTTCGATTCTCGGGTCGATGACCGTCGAAGAAATTTATAAGAACCGTGATAAGTTCTCACAAGAAGTCCAGCGGGTCGCGTCTCAAGACCTGGCGAAGATGGGCCTCGTCATCGTTTCGTTTACGATCAAAGACGTTCGTGACAAGAACGGATACTTAGAATCCCTCGGGAAGCCGCGGATTGCACAGGTTCGCCGGGATGCGGATATCGCAACGGCAGACGCTGAAAAAGAGACACGCATCAAACGGGCGGAAGCTTCAAAAGATGCGAAAAAAGCAGAACTCGAACGTGCAACTGAAATCGCTGAAGCGGAAAAAGAAAATCAGTTGAAGATGGCGGACTACCGCCGCGAACAAGATATCGCGAAGGCGAAAGCCGACCAAGCGTATGATCTTGAAAATGCACGCGCACAACAAGAAGTCACGGAACAACAGATGCAAATCAAAATCATCGAGCGTCAAAAACAAATCGAGCTTGAAGAACGCGAAATCCTTCGTCGTGAGAAACAATACGACGCGGAAGTCAAAAAACGTGCTGACGCGGATCGGTACTCGATTGAGCAAGCGGCCCAAGCGGACCGTGCGAAGCAATATGCGGAAGCAGATGCAACGAAATACCGGATCGAGGCATCGGCCAAAGCGGATGCAGAACGAATTCGTCTGGATGGTCTTGCGAAAGCGGATGCGGAGCGGGCACAAGGGGAAACAGAAGCAGAGATCATTCGTTTGAAAGGTCTTGCGGAAGCAGAAGCGAAAGAAAAAATCGCGCAGGCATTCGAACAATTCGGACAAGCGGCGATTCTCGACATGGTCATTCGGATGATGCCAGAATACGCGAAGGAGATCGCAGCACCACTCGGTAACATTGATAAAATCACAGTCGTTGATACAGGTAGTGGTGAAGGTGGCGGTGCGAACCGTGTCACCGGTTACGCGACGGATTTGATGGCGTCGCTGCAAGAAACGTTAAAGGCGTCGTCCGGATTAGATGTCAAAGAGTTGATTGAGAATTTCTCCGGTAAAGGAACAGCAAAGCCGTTGACGGTTAACTTAAATTCCCATGATGCGGTGGCAGCATCGAAAACAGAAGACTGATGGCAATCCGCGTCTTATTGATTGTGTTCGCACTCCTACTCTTTCATGTCGCTTGGCCACTTCCATGGTATGCACTGGCGGTACTAGGCGGCGTCATTGGTATCATCAAAGGATACACATCGGATGACGGAATCGCGAATATATTCAATATAAAGAAGGCATCTTACTCACTTTACGATCGACAAACACGTCAAGAAGCCGTTCTCGCTTTAATGTGTAGTCTGTTGACGGTCGACTTCCCGTATTGGTTCGCCGGAGTGACGACAGGAATCACGTGGCGTGATGTCGGATATGTTGGTTTCGAAGTAGTATCGACACTTCTGTTCGCTTATGTTTTGTTCCGTTTCTTATGTCTGAATCTATTCCGACCATTCTTGGAGTCTGAAAGAAGGGAGCAAAGAAATGGATAGTTTATTTTTACTGCAAGAACGTTGGATGCTGTTGCTTCCGTTCCTCGTCGTCCTCTTGATCAACGTCGGGTTATTAACTGCCCTTCTGAAGAAGCGACGTGATTTACCGAAGCTGTTAGTCTTCGGAATGGGTGGGATGGCGATCGTGTTCATCGTCTCTTCGCTTGGATTAAGCATGGCATTGCTGTTCTTTGGATACAATTCATAAAAAAAGGGGCAGGCTCTAAACAGAGTCTGTCCCTTTTTTCGTACTATAAGATAAGAATGAGTGCCATTAACGTGGTAGGTCATACCCAATGACGACGAGTCCCGGTCCAGTATGTGAACCGATCGCTGCGCCGGCGATCGTCAAGATGACTTCGCTTGGTGAAAACTGTGCTTCAATCAATTGTTTTAATTGTTCTGCCCGTTCAATCGAATCCCCATGACCAATCATGATTCGATGTCCGTCAATCGTTGGACGTGCTTCTTCCATCCACTCGACGATCCGGTTCATGACTTTTTTCTGACCACGGATTTTCTCTTTTGGAATCAACTTCCCGTCTTCGACTGTCAACAGTGGCAAGATCGATAAGAGACCACCAATGAAGGCGCTAGCTCGTGAAACGCGTCCACCGCGCATCAAATATTCGAGTGATTCGACTGTAAACAGATGACGAATCGTATTCACCTTGGCTTCAGCATAAGCCACTGTTTCTTCAAACGAATGCGTCTTCGCATATTCTGCGACGTCAAGAACGAACAATCCTTGTCCTGTCGAAGCAGTTTTCGTATCGAGTACCAAGTAAGGAACGTTCGGATACTTTTCCGCGAGTTCCTCCGTAAGCATCTTCGCGGTTTGATACGTTCCCGATAATTCGCTTGAGAAGGCGAGGTAGAGGAAGGGATCCCCTTGTTCGAAGTGACGCGTGAACACCTCGACCATCCGGCTGACTTCGACCTGGAATGTCTTCGGTGCTGCACCGTCACGCATCTTATCATACAGTTGTTTCGGAGATATCGATTCTCCGTCGAAGAACGTGTCTTCGTCGATCAATACGCCAAATGGCATGACCGTAAAATCATAAGCATCTAACATGTCTTTTGGTGCATCAGCACCACTATCTGTGATCAATCGGATCATCACGTTCTCTCCTTTCTTAACCTAGGGCTTTTTCGTTTCGATCAAGCATCCGACTCAAGTTGACGCCGAAACGCTCATTCTCGAGTTCCGTCAACGTTGCGGGCGTCAAATCAGCACCGAGCGCAAGTAACGCTTCATACGCACGACGTAAGCACTCCTCGACCGTCAAGGAAGTACCAAGCAGTTCCTCGAGTGACGCCATCGTTTCCGGCACGACGGTCGGATAGACGAATTTTGTCGTTTCATCTTGAAGCGCTGCCGCGTAAAAATCACGGACTAAAGCGGCGCGTTGACTTCCACTTCCGTTGACACAAAGATAGATTTGAACGGCAACTCCGCCACGGACACGACGCTGGGAGATACCAGCGAATTTTTTACCGGCAATCGATAAGTCATAAGAACCAGGACAATACGATCCGACGACTTCACCAGCGACGATTGCGTCCGTTTCTTGTGCGAACATACGACGGACGAGCGCCAGCATCGCTTCGTAACCACTGTCGATATCGATGCCGCCGCGTTCCGGTAGGACGAGTGAAATATTTAAAACACCGGCGTCGAGGACGACGGCAAGACCACCTGAATTACGGACGACGGGCGAGAAACCATGTTCATGCAGGACGGCTACACCGTCAGCAAGATGAGGAAGACGGGCATCCTGGATGCCGAGGACGACGGTTTCGTGGTGAATCCACGAGCGGAGTGCGGCTCCTTCTGTTGCAACGGAAGCACATAATGTGTCGTCCATCGCAAACGATTGTGTCGCATGGAAAGCAGTTCCGAGTGACGTTTGATCAAAAATACGATAATGTTCTTGTTTTAAGAGTTCGATTCCCATAGGCTCGTTCCTTTATTGTAGATTTGCGACATCATTATAGCACAGGGTGTGTAAAGTTTCTGTGCGAAGCGCCGCGGGAGACAGGAATCCTTGGAAACAAAACCGAACAACAACGACATAGACACGATTTAAAGGAGAGAAACATATGTATCAATCATTAGGACAATTAAAGGAGACGAAGGTCTTCAAGGATCCGGTTCACCGCTATATCTATGTCAGTGATCAATTGATTTGGCAACTGATCGGTACACGTGAATTTCAGCGACTACGCCGGATCAAGCAACTCGGAACATCCTTTTTGACGTTTCATGGAGCAGAGCACACACGGTTCCATCATTCGCTCGGTGTCTATGAAATCACGCGTCAACTGATCGATGTCTTCAACGGTCGCGCCGATTGGGACGATCAGTACCGGGAGTTGACGCTGGCTGCGGCACTCTTACACGATGTCGGACACGGTCCGTTTTCGCACGCATTCGAGAACGTCTTCGGTGTGAATCACGAAACGTGGACGGAGCGGATCATTCTCGGGGATACGGAAATCAAGAAAGTCCTCGACCAAGTCGGAGACGGATTTGCGGAAGAAGTAGCGTCGATCATCAACAAGACGCACCCGAATCAACTGCTTGTTACGATGATCAGCTCACAACTCGACGTCGACCGGATGGATTACTTATTGCGCGATGCACACTTTGCTGGTGTCAGCTACGGAAAATTCGATCTCGAGCGGATGCTTCGGGTATTGCGTCCAGCCCATAATCAGATGGTCGTCAAACAGTCCGGAATGCATTCGATCGAAGACTACATCATGCGGCGGTATCAGATGTATTGGCAAGTCTACCTGCATCCGGTGACACGTTCGAGTGATTACCTATTAAAAGCGATTCTCGAGCGGGCGCAGGAGTTGTACCTGTCCGCATATCCATTTGCCATCGCACCGATCCATTTGATGCCGCTATTTGATCAGAAGATGGAGTTGCGTGATTTCCTTGGGCTCGATGAGACGATCGTCTACTTCTATTTTCAGCAGTGGGCGAACGAGCAGGATTCAATCCTTGCGGATCTCTCGAGGCGATTCGTTGACCGAAAGTTGTTCAAGTATGTCGATTATCCGGCTGAAAAACGTGAACTCGTCCACGATAAGTTGTGTGAGTTGTTTGAAGCAATCGGCTTGAATCCGACGTATTATCTGCTTGAAGATAAACTCAGTCGTCTTCCTTACGATTTATATGGAGATAACGGTGAAATCAGTAAGCAGCCGATCATGCTGCAGATGAAGGATGGGCAGATGAAAGAGATTTCGCAAGTTTCACCGCTCGTTCAAGCCATCGCGACGTCACGCCAGACGGATGAGAAGCTGTTCTTCCCGCAAGAAATTTTGCACGACTTGCGCGAATATGCGAATGAGAAGATGCAAATCGACCAGTTATTGATTGGCAGCGTGACATCATGATATCGTCCGCTGTCCTTACGAAAATCTTGCAACAGCTTGGACAGGAGGGAGAGGTCGAAGTCTTAAAAGGCGCGACATCCTCCCTTGTTTTTCGGGTCGGTGAGGGAGTTCTTCGTGTCCATACGAATCAAGACTGGCTACAGGAGGAGCCGGATCTTGTCTTGCATGAGGTGTTTGTGTTACAAGCAGCAGGTGACTTAGCACCAGAAGTGTTGGACTATCAAACCGATGTTAGAGACGAAGTACCGCCGTGGTTATATATGACGCGTTCACCAGGAGGGATTCGGCTTGATCAGGTGGACGAGCAATATGTCGAACGACTGGCACAGACGCTTGCTGCGATCCATGCGCTACCGGTACCAGAATCTCGGTATGTCTATCAGCCGTATGCGACGGATCGTCACGTTCCGACGTGGACGCAGCATCCGGAAAGGTGGCGTCAGCTACTGGCGGTCGAACCGGACGAAAGTCAAACGATTCGGTTCATTCATCGGGATTTTCATCCGGTCAATGTGTTATACGAAATGAATGGAACGTGCCATACGATTGATTGGATTAATGCGTGTGTAGGACCCATTGAAGTCGACCTTGCGCATTGTCGTTTGAATCTTGCCTTGCTCGAATCTGTTGAGATAGCGGATCATTTTTTAAAAAGTTATCTCAAACAGACGAACCGTTCTTACGATCACGCGTGGGATATTCGGGCTGTTTTTGATTTTGAACCTGAAACGATTGACGTCTATCCGGGGTGGAAAGCATATGGAAGGCAAAACCTTAGTCAGGACAATGTTCGGGAACGCTTGGAAAAGTTTGTCTTGAAAGTCTATGAAAATAACGAAAGCGGTTACTAAATGAACTTTTCCTCTTGTAGTTCTTCGAAATATTGATTATTCTATTACTTGGAAAGAGATTAAACGTCAGACATCGTACGAATGTACAACTGATAAACAACTAATAGATAGAGGGGTACTTCATGAAATATCTTATCGCACTACTCGGACTGGCTATCGTTTTCGGCTTGGCACTCCTTGTCAGCAGTAACCGTAAAGGCATCAAATTGAAACCGCTTGCGGTCATGCTAGTTCTTCAGCTCGTACTTGGGTTCATTTTACTCAATACATCGTTCGGATATATCGTCATTCGTGGCGTCGCGAAAGTCTTTGAAAAACTGCTTAGTTATGCGGCAATCGGAATTGATTTCGTCTTCGGTGGTTTAGCGAACGAAGGCGCACAACCATTCTTCATTAATGTCTTGTTACCGATCGTCTTCATCTCTGCTTTGATCGGGATTCTACAATTCACGAAGATTTTACCACTCTTAATGCGTGGTATCGGTTTCGTCCTATCAAAAATCAACGGTATGGGACGTCTTGAGTCTTACAACGCGGTTGCTTCAGCTGCGATCGGACAATCAGAAGTATTCATCACAGTCAAAAAACAAATCGGTCAATTACCAGCAAATCGTCTCTACACATTGTGTGCGTCAGCGATGTCGACGGTTTCGATGTCAATCGTCGGTGCATACATGACGATGGTCGAACCGAAATATGTCGTTACAGCAATCGTCTTGAACTTGTTCGGTGGTTTCATGATCGTCTCGATCATCAACCCGTACACGGTTGACCCGGAAGAAGATATTCTTGAAATCGTCGAAGAAAAACAAACGTTCTTCGAGATGCTCGGCGAATACATCATGGATGGATTCAAAGTCGCAATCATCGTTGGTGCGATGTTGATTGGTTACAATGCCTTGATCGGAATGGTCAACGATATCTTTTTGATGGTTCTAAACATCTCGTTCCAAGAAATCCTCGGATATATCTTTGCTCCATTCGCTTTCATCATGGGTATTCCATGGGCGGAAGCTGTCAGTGCCGGTAGTGTCATGGCAACGAAATTGATCACGAACGAATTCGTTGCGATGTTGAGCCTTCCAGAATACTCAAAAGAATTCTCGGAGCGCACACTCGGAATCGTGTCGGTCTTCTTGATCTCGTTTGCGAACTTCTCGTCAATCGGAATCATCGCTGGTGCGGTTAAAGGATTGAACGACCGTCAAGGAAGCGTTGCAGCTAGTTTCGGTCTGAAGTTACTCTACGGCGCAACACTCGTCAGTGTCTTGACAGCAATCGTCGTCAGCGTCTTGCTGTAATCGTTACACATATGAAAGAGCAATGGATCAGCGATCCATTGCTCTTTTTGTTTTTCATTCAGTTGATCCATGCGAAGCAATTCCGACACGGACGCGATGATGGGTTCCGTCACGATAAACTTCAAAGGCGAACTGGGCGACGTTTTCCCGGGGAATCGGACCTGTCGGTGCAGTAAAACGTGTCGTTTCAATCAATAGATCGTCAGCAGCAAGTGCGTTGTCTTCGGTCAGTTGTGTTGGACAGATGACGGTGAAGTCGACGTCTGCATCCTTTAGGGTCAGATAAGCTTTCAAGTGATCCTCGGCTGCAATCGTCGAGCGTCGACGGGACTCACTCGATTGGAAACGATACTTCCCTGGTTCTTCTGATGCATCGAGAATGCCTGCTGTACCAATGAAGACGATCCGTTCGATGCCTGCTTCCTTCATCTTCGTGACGAGATGTGGAATCGCTGTCGAGAGGACCTGCTGTTGATCGGTACCGAGACAACTGAAGACAGCGGTGCTTCCTGTGAGTGCTTGTTCGAGATCCGCTGGATTTGTCGCATCTCCTGTCAGGACGTGAAGTCGGTCATGGACGGGTAAGTCCGGTGACGTGGAACGTACGAGTGCACGAACGTCGTAGCCGTTTTCTAATAACCGATCAATCAAAGGTCGACCCGTTCGACCGGTCGCACCAAGTACAGTAACAGTAGTCATAAGTTTTCCTCCTTAGAGATCAAGTAGATGGGAAAAAGAGACGTGCGGTAACGACCGGACGTCTCTTGTTGGTTATTTATCCGCGAACATGACGCCAGCTTGACCGTAATCTGTTTTTTCCATCTCTTCGATGAAGACCGTGATGTTTTCTTTAGGAGCATTCGTCGTTTCCGACACCGCTTCCGTGACTTTTTCAATCAAAGCGCGTTTTTGTTCGACTGTACGACCCGATAACATTTTAACCGTAACATATGGCATGACTTCATTTCCCCCTCTAGCATGATGACGATACGCCATCAGTATAGCGCATTCGATAGGGGATTCGTCAATTCGAACATCGTTTTCGAAAAAGAAGGGTATAAGGTAGGAGCTATTCTTGTCGGAAGCGAAGGTAGTCATACACATACGGCAGAAAAGGAGAGACATATGGACGCAATCATACGGAAGAAGATTCATACGTTACTGATTTTTGATCGGGCGTTACCGGAGGATACGAATTATCCGTTGTCTGGTGCTAAAGGACTCGAAGTCGCAGATATCGTCTTTGAACAGAACATTCCGTTCGGACGACTCGTGACGGATAAAGAACTCGCGCAACTGCTGAACCAAAAAGAAGCAAAGCGATACGGGATGCTGACGTTGCTTGAGGACGATGTGCGTTTTAAACCGTTGTTTCAAAACCGAAAACCGACGGCTGACATGGAAGAAGAGGTCGAGGCGAAGGTACGAGAACTCGCGCATCAGTTACGTGCGATTCGGTCGCGGTGTTCTTCTCTGGAACGTCTCTTCTTGTTCGGTCGTGCTGCGCAGACTCTGTTTGACCGCGCTTTGGTTCATCTCGAAGAGGTCAATCCCCCGGCACATGAGGAAATTGCGTCCATGACGTGTTATCGTCTCCCAACGATTCGCCGAGCGACAGAGGAACAATTACAGCTTCTCCGTTACGAGTGACGGGTTGCAGACACCTCGGAATACGGTATGATAGAAGCAACAGGATTAAAAGGGGACAAAACACGATGGAAAAAAAGATTAACTTCAATATCATTTCAGATAACTCTACAGACGGTCACGGAGGATTTGGTGTCGGAACACTTAGCTTAAATAGTATGTCACCCGTCATCATTTCTCCGGAAGACGGCGAAGCTTACATCGATATGGGCGCGATGCACGCGAAAGCAGCCATCGAGAAACGCGTCAAGTTCACGACGGATAAAGCTGATACGCCAAACGGTAAATTGTACTGGATCGTCTGGGTGACGGTCGGTCGTAAGCCGGAAGGATTCTATTATGGTGGTGTCGCTGCCTGCGATCTGCTAGTCGATGCGGAAGCACGTCGCGGATTTAAGATTCTTGCTGATCATGTCAATAAGATGGATAAATCCCTTAAAGGACGAATCGTCGTCGATCATATGGATGAGCGTTCAAAGGAATTACTGCGTGATTTCTTGCAGACACATAAACCGGAGATGTGGGAAAATGCTGACGCTGCTTTACATGAGGCGTTGGTCTAAACAAAAGAACGTGTGCCGCGGCACACGTTCTTTTTTTATGGTCGTTTTAGCGTCAAGACTACGAGTTCCGGATGATTGAACAGACGAAACGGAAACAGGCTGTTGCCGAGACCACGGCTGACGATTAATTCTGTTCCTTCTTCCTGATAGCGACCGGCTGTTACTTGTGGGAAGAAGCCCTGACCAGGTGCATACAGACCTTTCGTAAACGGTAGTCGAATCTGTCCACCGTGCGCATGACCAGACAAGACGAGATCAATGGACCGTTCCGCGTACAAGGATTTATATTCCGGACGATGGGCGAGCAAGAGTTGAAACGCATCAGGCGACACGTCTTGAAGTGCTTGATCGAGACTTTGGCGAATCCCATCTGGTTCCGACAGTCCTTCACGCCATCGTGTCGTCGTCGGGTCATCGATGCCAAGTAACGAAATCGATTGACCTTGGTATTTAAGGACACGCGATTCATTCCGGAGAACGGTGACACCTAGTTGTTCAAGCTTTGGCAAAATCGTTAGATTGAGTCGAACCTCATGATTCCCGGTGACGAAGTAGACGGGGTATCGATCGACGAGCGCTTTCATGAGTGTAAGGGCAGCTTCTTCACCGTTTCGCCTCGAGTCAATCAAATCACCTGTCATGACGACGAGATCCGGCTTTTCGCGATCAATTTTCTTCACTAGTCGTTCTTGCTCAGTTCCGAACGCCTTGCCATGTAAATCTGCGATCTGCACGACACGATATCCGTCAAACGCTTCCGGTAAGCGATTCGACGTGACCGTCACCTGTGAGACATCAATGACGTTATTTTCACGATATAAAAACCAGCCCCCTAAGGCGAGGACGCCAAGGGATAACAGCCAGCGTGTACGTTTACGCATAAGCCACCTCATTTCTTCCACTAATCATAATTCAGGATAACAAAAAAGACCTCCTTCCGTATGCGACGGAAGGAGGAAATCAATTCGATTTAAGCGTCTTGTTTTAATTCAGTTGTTTCTTTTTGTGCGTCGGGTTCATCCGACAAATCTTTGAATAGGGCGACGACCATCATCCCGACTACGAAGATGAATGGGAAAGCGGCTAATATGGCAGCAGCCTGCAACGCACCTAATCCACCAGCATACAAGAGTACAGCGGCAATCGATGACTGTACGACACCCCAAGCGAGCTTAATGCGTAAGCTTGGCATCAGGCTACCACCAGACGATAGCATACCGAGAACATATGTCGCGGAGTCAGCTGAAGTGATGAAGAACGTCGTGATCAAGAAGACGGCAACAATGCTGAGGAATGTTCCTAAGCCACCGAATGTCTCGAACAATGCGAACATTCCAGTTTCAACCCCTTTATCGTTAACAGTCGAGATAAGGTCGACGTTTTGGAACAATTCGTTCCAAATCGCTGAACCACCGAAGACTGAGAACCAAAGGAGACCAAAAATCGTTGGAACGAGCATGATGCCGATGATGAACTCACGAATCGTCCGTCCTTTCGAGACACGAGCGATGAATGTTCCGACGAATGGTGACCATGAAATCCACCATGCCCAGTAGAAGATCGTCCAACCGTTGATCCACTCACGTTCATCTGGGTTGAAGGCAGATGCACGGAAACTCATGACCGGTAAGTTTTGCAGATAAGCGCCCGTCGTTTGCACGAAGAGGTCCATGATGAAGCTGAATGGTCCGAGGAACATGACGCCAATCATCAATAAAGTCGCTAAGACGATATTGGCATTACTGAGGCGGACGATCCCTTTATCAAGACCAGATGCAGCACTAATCATATACAATACCGAAACGACAGCGATGATGATGATTTGTGTTGTGAACGTATTTGGAACACTGCTCGTCAGGAAGTTGAGTCCACCTGAGATTTGCTGCGCACCAAGACCAAGCGATGTTGCGACACCAAAAGCTGTTGCAACGATTGCGAGTACTTCAACTGTTCCTTTACCGGCTGCTTCATAGCGCGGCTTCATTAGGGAAGCGACGGTATCCCCGATAGTAGCGGGACGCCCTTTACGGAATGTCGAGTAAGCAATCGCAAGCGCGACAACTGCGTATAGTGCCCAAGGGTGCAAGCCCCAGTGGAAGAATGAATAACGCATCGCAAGAGGACCGGCTTCTGTCGGGTCACTTGTTGCGATTGGTGGCGTATGGAAGTGCGTCAGTGGTTCTGAAACACCCCAGAAAACCAGCCCGATTCCCATACCAGCACTAAAGAGCATCGCGAACCAGGAAAGCAAACTGTATTCAGGACGGTCTGAATCCTTACCGAGTCGGATTGAACCGAAGCGGGAAAAAATAAGGAAGATGGCAATTAAGAGAAATGCGCTCATTCCGAGGAGATAAAGCCAACCCAAACGGTTGGAGACAAACGATTGTGCTATTGATGTGACATTTCCGAGACTGGCTGCACCGATTAGGGATTCCGGTAAGATTCCCCATATGGTAAAGAGCACACAGAAAATGACAGATACCATAAAGACTTTTGTGATCTTACTTTTTCGATTATTTTCCATCGTGTTCCACACCTTCTTTCGAATTTTACATGGTTGTTTTGAATCGAATGATAACAACGACAATAATGATTCCCCGTTTGTCCGATAACAAAACCTAATCACGCAGGTGACTACCGTAACAAACATTTGTGCGAAAAAGCAAACCGTTTGGGAAATGAAACCATAGAAACAAGGGGATTACCAGAAAGGAAAGATGTAAAATGACGGATCATCAAATGCTTAAAATAATTTTTAAATAATGAAAAGAAAGACGTCAATATTCTTATTTCCCGTTTTACTTAAAAACTAACGTAATGACTGATATGAGCAAATCAGAGGCGGTCTGAAATCAGATTTGATATAACAAGAGCAGTCATCATTTTGAAGGAGGCATTTCCCATGGAAAAACAACAACAAAAACAAGCGATTCTTGAAGCATTTCAATCTCGTCATGCGACAAAGGTATTTAATGGTCAAATGATCCCAGAAGACGATTTCCGGTTCATCTTAGAAACGGCGCGTCTGTCACCGAGCTCGTTCGGATATGAGCCGTGGAACATGCTCGTCATTCAAAATCCAGAAATCCGAGAAGCCTTAAAAGAAATTTCTTGGGGCGCACAAGGACAATTGCCGACAGCGAGTCACTTCGTCTTGTTCCTCGCCCGGACAGGAGAACAAATGCAGGCAGATGGTCCACATGTCACGCAAATGATGGATTTCCTTGGTCTATCTGAAGAAGCAAAAGCCGGACGGACGAAGCGTTACGGTCTGTTTTTAGAGGAGGATTTCGCGATTGGTGATAACTCGAAAGCGATGGAAGACTGGGCAGCAAAACAAGCCTATATTGCACTTGGGAACATGATGTCGACGGCAGCACAAATCGGAATCGATTCATGCCCAATCGAAGGATTCGACCAGCAAGCCGTCGAGCAATTACTCGTCGATCGTGGACTGCTCGATCGCTCTGTTTTCACGGTGCCGGTCATGGTCGCTTTCGGTTACCGGGCAGACGAACCAAAACGTGAGAAGCAGCGTCGTCCACTTGATGAAATCGTGACGTTTGTTGAGTAAAGATGGAAGACAAAAATTTTCGAATTATATAGAAGTTTCTTTCAAAATTCGGTATACTCGCTTTTGTATGATTAAGAAGCGCCGTAAACGCCACTCGCATACGAACAACTTTTGTCTTGATGAAAGAAAGGGGTTCTATCGCAAATGGAACAAAAATTAAAGTTATGGTTCACGGAACACCAAACGGAAGATTACGGTATCACATTCCGTGTCAACCACGTTTATGAGAGCGAACAAACGGAGTTTCAACGCCTAGAGATGGTTGAAACGGACGAGTTCGGTACGATGTTGTTACTTGACGGAATGGTCATGACGACAGATAAGGACGAGTTCGTTTACCACGAGATGGTCGCGCACGTCCCATTGTTCACACACCCGAATCCAAAATCGGTTCTGGTCGTTGGTGGAGGAGACGGCGGAGTCATCCGTGAAGTCTTGAAACACCCGTCCGTCGAAAAAGCTGTTTTGGTTGAAATCGACGGAAAAGTCATCGAGTATTCGAAAAAATACCTCCCGAACATTGCAGGTGGATTGGACGATGCACGCGTCGAAGTCATCGTTGGGGATGGATTCATGCATATCGCAGAAGCAGAAAACGAGTATGATGTCATCATGGTCGACTCGACAGAACCAGTTGGTCCAGCGGTCAACTTGTTCACGAAAGGCTTCTACTCTGGTATTTCAAAAGCATTAAAAGAAGACGGCATTTTCGTCGCACAATCGGATAACCCATGGTTCACACCAGACTTGATCCGTGATGTTCAACGCGACGTCAAAGAAATCTTCCCGATCACGAAGCTCTACATCGCAAACGTTCCGACGTATCCAAGTGGTCTTTGGACGTTCACGATCGGATCAAAGAAACACGATCCGCTTGCAGTTGCACCAGAGCGTTTCCACGAGATCGACACGAAGTATTACACGCCTGAGCTTCACACGGCAGCCTTCGCGCTTCCGAAGTTCGTTAAAGATTTGACGAACGACTGAGTTCAGTCACTATAGCACACATGAACAGAGCGGTTTCGATCTTCGAAATCGCTCTGTTGTCAGGTTAAGAGGCGTTTGCATCAGTAAACGACCAACGAATAGGGGGAATGGATCATGCGTTTTGATGAAGCATATTCAGGAAAAGTCTTTATCGCGAGTCAAACGACTCACGAAGATGCAAAAGGAATTTTGTACGGCATGCCGATGGACTGGACGGTTAGTTTCCGTCCGGGTTCACGATTCGGTCCGGCACGTATCCGTGAAGTCTCACTTGGTCTAGAAGAATATAGCCCATACTTAGATGGTGATATTGCCGATGCGAAGTTGTTTGACGCGGGAGATATCCCGTTACCATTCGGGAATGCACAAAAATCACTTGATATGATTGAAGAATACGTCGATTCGTTACTGACAGCAGGCAAGTTCCCGCTCGGTATGGGTGGCGAACATTTAGTCACATGGCCCGTCGTCAAAGCGTTCGATAAACACTATGATGATTTCGTCGTGCTTCACTTTGATGCGCATACGGACTTACGTGACGAGTATGAAGGAGAGCCATTGTCGCACTCGACACCACTCAAGAAGATCGCAAACTTGATCGGACCAGAGAATTGCTATTCGTTCGGAATTCGTTCAGGGATGAAGGAAGAGTTCGAATGGGCGAAGACGTCAGGCTACAACCTCTTCAAATACGAGATCGTCGAGCCGCTTCGTCAAGTTCTTCCGACACTTGCCGGTAAAAAGGTCTATGTCACGATCGACATCGATGTGCTAGATCCGTCAGCAGCACCAGGAACAGGAACACAAGAAATCGGTGGAGTGACGACAAAGGAACTGCTCGAAGTCGTTCACATGATCGCACGAGCAGACGTCGACGTCATCGGCGCGGATTTGGTAGAAGTATGCCCAGCGTACGATCAATCCGACATGACAGCGATCGCGGCAGCAAAAGTATTACGCGAAATGATGATTGGATTCATTAAATGAAAAAACAAAAGAGACCAGACGTAATGTCGGTCTCTTTTGTTTTGCTCAAAAGAAGAACTGAATGACCCCGAATGCACCGAATCCGATGATTAGACTGGCTGACGTCCACTGGATGATACGTAAAGTGGGTGCCGCAAGCTGGTGCTTGAGCAGGTGCGTGATGTTCGCTAGGATAACCCACCAAGCAGCAGAACCGAGAAAAATACCGATTAGGAACAAAAACGCATCCTGTCCGTTCGTCATCGTTAACTCAAAGCGTGCAAACAACGCCAGGAATAGCGTGATTGTCATCGGGTTTAAGAACGTCAGGAATAAGACGGATAGATAGCCACTTAACCGTGACGAGGCTGTATCGGAAATCGAGGCGTTCGAAGAAGCTTGAAACATCGACCAGCCGATGTAACACAAAAACAGACTGCCGATCAGTTGCATCCAGGATGCTTGGGTGAGTATAGATTGGACGAGGGAAAAACCAGATAATGCAAGCAATCCATAAATGAAGTCTGCCGTTGCGGCTCCGAGTCCGGAAACAATGCCGGAAATTCGTCCATGTCGAAGAGTCCGTTGCATGCATAAAAGGCCGATTGGACCGACCGGGGCCGCTAACGCAAACCCGATTCCAAAACCAGTCGTAAACATCAGTCGACCTCGGGTAACGGAAAATGAAGCGATTCCTTTTCCGTGCGCATGATGATCGTCGTTTTTGTCCGCAGGATACCTGGTAGCCCTTTAATCTGGTATGTGATGATTTCATCAAGCTGTTCCGTGTCCCGACAGCGTATTTTGAGTAAATAGTCATCGTCCCCGGCGACGTGATGGCATTCCAGTACATGTTCAAGTTCTTGAACTCGTTTTAGAAATGGCGCTCGATGTTCTGGTCGCTCGAGTGAAACAGCGACGAATGCAGCAAGGCGATAGTCAAAGGAGGAAGGGTCTAGCACCGTCGTCAACTGACGGATGATACCTTGCTCTTGTAAGCGGGCAACTCGCTCTGCAACAGCCGGTGCCGATAAGCCGATGTGTTGTGCAAGTGTTGACCATTTCATCCGGGCATCCTTTTTCAAAAAATTAATAATTTTTAAATCGTAGGAATCCATAGCTTTTAACCTTCTTTTCTATTGTTATTTAAAATATTTTATTTCGAAAATAAATAAAAAGTCAATGTGTTTGTAAAACAAGTTCATAGCACACTGAAATCTTTACACATTTACGGCAGTGTCTTAAGTTTAAGATGTCACCACGAAGGAAATGTTCTGAAGTGTAAGAACATTGGTTTGAGAGCGATGTACATTTGACAATCAGAAAGGTGGAAAAAAGATGAAGAAACTCTTATCGTTTGTGACCGCTACGTTACTGTTTGCACTATTCGTGCTACCAGTAGGCGCAGCAGATGACGCAATGGTTCGTGTCATTCATGCTTCACCAGATGCTCCGGCAGTCGATATCGCGGTCGATGGCAAAAAAGCGGTATCAGGAGCAAAATTCAAAGATGTCACAGATTATCTCACACTACCAGCTGGCGAACATAAAGTAGAAGTATTCGCTGCAGGAACTACAAAAGATCCTGTGCTCTCTCAAACACTCAACGTCGAAGCTGGTAAATTCTATTCGGTCGCAGCAATCGGCAAATTAGCTGATATCAAACTCGCGGTCATGGAAGACAACGGTAAAGGCGAAGATGGAAAATCAATGGTTCGTGTCGCACACTTTGCACCAGATGCACCAGCTGTTGATGTCGCACCAAAAGGTGGAGACCCACTCTTCAGTAACCTTGAATTCTCGAAAGTCTCTGACTACGGTACACTTGATGCAGGTACGTATGACCTCGAAGTCCGTCCTGCAGGCGCAACGGATGTCGTCAAAGCACTGGATGGCGTCAAACTCGACAGTGGTAAAAACTATACAGCACTCGCAATCGGCTTACTTGAAGGCGAACCAGCATTTGAAGTCCTCTTGATCCCAGACGGTGGTGAAATGGCATCAATGCCAGAAACAGGACTTGGTGGTTCATCTGATACGGCTTCTGCTACACCATGGGCAGTCGCAGCAGCTGCTGCCTTGTTAGTAGGAACAGCGTATGTCGTCCGTCGTAAACAAAACGCTTAAGAGCAGCCTGCTTCTCTTACTCGTATTAGCCGGATGCCAATCGGGATCACCTCCAGATGCTACAAAGCCGGAAAAACCAAAACAAACCGAAACAACGACGTCTTCTTCGTCCACTCCATCCGAAAAGGTGGACGAAGAGGCTTTCATACCGACGCGTATTACAATTCCGACGCTCGATGTGAAAGCGAACATCGAAGTCGTCGGAAAGGATAAACAAGGACGGATGGATGTTCCGAAACAGACCGATCAGGTCGCTTGGTACAAGTACGGAGCAAAAGCCGGACAAACCGGAAATGTTGTACTAGCCGGACACTTGGATGATCAAGAAGGTCCCGCTGTTTTTTATGATTTAGCCAAGATGAAAAAAGGGCAACGAATTGAAGTGACGGGAAAAGCAGGACAACAGGTATCATACGTGGTGACGAACGTCATGTCCTATCCTGTTGATGAAGCACCTGTCGGATCAATCTTCGGTGCGACCGTCATGAACAAACTGACGCTCATTTCATGTATTGGTACGTTTTCAGAATCAAAAGGATACGATCAGCGTCTTGTCGTCACAGCAGAACAAGACGAATAAAGTAAAATAGGCAATTCTTATTTCGGTCAGAACCGTGAATAAGAATTGCCTATTTTTTAATGTGTTTCGGAAGCCGCGACGAGATCCGTCGTCAGTGTCGTCAAGCCTTGTGTCGTCTTACTGAGACCTTGGATCGTCTCGACGATTTGCCCGAGGTTTTCCTTGTTACGTCCAAATAAGGTGAGGGAGTTCTCCATCTCACTCTTAACGGTTTGAATTCCTTGTTTAACTTGTTGCAATTCTTGCTGAGATGCGGTGTTGGCGCGTGTGATGTCTTCCATCTGAGAAACAAGTTGTGTGATATTCCCATTGTTCTTTTGAATCAGACCGTTGATGCTGCTACTCAATGACTTAGCATTTTCAGCGAGGTTCCGGACTTCCGTCGCGACGACAGCAAAACCTTTACCGTGTTCACCGGCACGTGCTGCTTCGATTGACGCATTCAACGCGAGCAAGTTCGTCTGATTGGCGATCGCTTCGATGCTTTGCGTCATCTGGACGATGTCATCCGACGTCGTCTTCAATTCATGGATGCTTTCAAGCGAAGTACCGACTTGTTGTGTCGATTGAGCGAATTGTTGCTCCATCTGTTGCATCTGTCGTTCGTTGGCAATCGTCATTTGAACGAGCTGCTGGCTCGTCTGCTCTGTCTGAGCTGTTTCTGCCAACACTTGTGAGGCACGACGGCTCGTCTCAATGATGGCATGATCCGTATGCTCAACCGAGCTTGCGACTTCTTGACTGACACGAACGACGTCTGTCAAAAGTTGACGACGCGACTCGTTCGCTGCTGTCACTTCATGAAGACGAGAATCGACATACTGGCTCGTCACGATTTGAGCATCTAAGTTCATCGCATGTGTCAAAGCGAGTACGGCTGTCGTCAGTTGCGCTGGATCATGCTGATAATGTTCAACGATTTTTGGAATCAACAACGTCTGAAACGCTGCATACGAAGCGATGAACCAAGTGACGGGAACGAAGTTATGTTTATGCGTCTGTCCCATTCGCGTCCGCATCGCGAGGAACGACTCGTCCATGTTTCCTGTCAGTAGACTCGTGAAGTAGTCGGCGAAGACTTTTTTCAGTCGTTCACGTGTCGATGATTGTTTCGCAATCGTTGCCATCTCTGGATTTAATAGAAGGTGATCGAGAACTTGTTCAAGGACCTCATCTAAAATCCCTTGAACGACAGGTGCCATCGATTTGAGCGTCTGTAGCTGTTCTTCTGTATAGCCCATGTATACGAGACGGGATGTGAGATCAGGATCTGCCGTCTTTGTGATGAGACGGGAATCAGGAAAGCCGATGGTAGCTTGATAAGCCGAAGTAGTCTTACTTTTAAAAGGGTTACGCACGTAGTTGCCTCCAGTACTCAAGATGTGAATAAAATGATGTCTGTCTTTTATCGGTTCATCTTGACGAAGTGATACTGATTTTCGAAAAAAAGACGAGAATATTGAAAAACATTGACCGGAAACAAAAAAACTCATGGCAAGTGCCATGAGGAGAATGGAAAAAGAACAGGATTAGACTGGTTGGTCTTCCTGAAATGCTTTTTTGGCGTCCACGATCGAGCGCATTCGTTGAACGCAAGCTTGAACGAATTGAATGTCAATGGAGGTGAAACGGGTGACAGGTCCACGAGCTGACTCGGCACTGAATGTGAAGGTTCCGAGATTCCAAAGTTCGATTTTAAATCGTTTTCCTTTGTTGTCGTCGAAGTGTTCTACGAATTCGATTTTCGGTACCATACGAACCCCTCCTTATTCCGTACATTCCCGCTTTTCAAAAAATAAAAAAGCCAAACTGCGTGTTAGAAGCAGTTTGGCTTAAAAAAATTATGCAGTCGGCACATCATAGCCGATCTCTTCAATCGCATCGACGAGACGTTCACGAGGAACATCTTCGTGTTGGACTGTAACCTGGTTTTGTTCGAGTGAGACAGTTGCCTGTTGCACACCTTCGACTTCAGATAGAGCGGATTCGACACTCGCTTTACAGTGATTGCATGTCATACCGATAACAGATAATGTTGTTTCTTTCATGATGATGTTCCTCCTTCAGATAGTGGGGTACGTTTTAATCGTAACGCATTCGTCACGACAGAGACAGAGCTGAATGCCATGGCGGCACCCGCAAGCCATGGGGCAAGCAGACCGAAAAAAGCGACCGGGATACCGATCGTATTGTAGCCAAGTGCGAAGACGAGATTTTGACGAATGTTTTTCATCGTCTGCTCACTCAGTTCGATCGCAAGTAAGACTTGTTTTAAGTCGTGTCCAAGTAGCGTCACGTCTGCTGCTTCAAGGGCAACGTCCGTTCCGCTACCGAGCGCGATGCCGACATCCGCCGTTACTAGAGCAGGGGCATCATTGATACCGTCTCCGACCATCGCGACACGTTTCGTTTGTTGAAGTGACTGAATGACATCTGCCTTTTCAACCGGCAAAACGTCCGCAAAGACGAACGCTGGATCGAGTTCCAGTTCTGTTGCTAAATGATCGGCGACTTCACGACGATCACCGGTCAAGAGATACACTTCCTTAGTCTCGCGCAACCGCCGGATCGTTTCTTTCGCTGAATCTTTTAGCGCGTCACGGATGGCGTATCCGGCGGCGACTTCTCCATCGACAGCGACGTATACGAGTGTCGCTCCAGGTGATGTCCAATCAGGAAGGATGATGTGTCGTTCCTGCATCATTCGCGCCGATCCGACGATCAGATCATGTCCCATGATTTGTCCTGTGATCCCGCGTCCTGATTCGACGTGGAACCGTTCGATATCAAAGACGACATCCCGTTCTGCTGTGATGGCGCGAGCAAGAGGGTGTTCCGATTGTCGTTCAAGCGCAGCAGCGAAATCGAGCGCTGTCTCCGTACCGAACGTTTCGACGACGACGGGGCGACCGACTGTCAGTGTTCCGGTCTTATCAAAGACGACAGCATCGACATGTTGGAGGTTCTCAAGTTGAGCGCCCCCTTTAAAGAGAATCCCTCGTTCCGCCCCTTTTCCGGTTCCGACCATGATCGAAGTCGGTGTCGCAAGTCCAAGCGCACATGGACAAGCGATGACGAGCACCGCGATGGCAGGACGAATCGCTTCCGCGAAGGAGCCGCTGATCATCCACCAAGCAGCTAACGTCAGAAGTGCGATGGCGACGACGATCGGCACGAACACACCAGAAATTCGATCGGCTTGTCGTTGAATCGGTGCCTTTTCAGTCTGTGCTTGTTCGACGACGCGAATGATTTGTGCGAGAACCGTCGATTGTCCGATTTTTGTCGCTTCGACTTGTAAAGATCCATTCGTATTCAGCGTGCCGCCAATGACGGATGCCCCAACCGTTTTATGGACAGGCGCGGATTCGCCGGTCAACATTGACTCATCGAGATACGCGTCGCCTGCACGAATGACACCATCTGTCGGAATTTTGTTCCCAGGTTTTACGAGTAAAATCATCCCGGTTTGAATCGCCTCAATCGAAACGACTTGTTCCTTCCCGTCCTCTAAGACGACGGCTTCTTTTGCTTGTAGGGAGAGCAGGCTTTTAATCGCTCCCGTCGTCTGTTGTTTCGCACGGTCTTCGAGGACTTTCCCGAGCAAGACGAGTGTAATCAAAATCGCGCTCGTCTCAAAGTAGAGATGCGGCATATCAGAGACGAGCAGCATTTCAGCAACGGAATAAAAGTAAGCTGCCGATGTTCCGAGTGCAACGAGGACATCCATGTTGGCACTACCGCTCCGTAAACTTTTATAAGCCCCACTATAGAAGGGCGCTCCGATGATGAATTGCACCGGTGTCGCTAAAGCAAACTGTAGCCACGGATTCATCAAGAATGGAAAGTGGAACGGACTGTTCGGAATATGCGTCAGCATGCTCGCGAGCAACGGTAACGATAGAATGGCCGCGATTATAAAGCGATACAGCATCCGGCGATTTGATTTGGTTGCGTGTGGTGCTTGTTTGACCGTTGCCTCGTAGCCGATTTTTCGGATTTTTTCGATGATTGCTTGATCGTCATAGGCATCAGAGATCGAAACACGAGCGGTTTCAAGCGGCAAGTTGACCGTTGCTTCGACCCCGTCCATCCGGTTGAGGACTTTTTCAATCCGGGCGGAGCAGGCGGCACACGTCATGCCTTCAATATCAAACTCAATCGTTTTTGACATCAGAAAACCCTCCTTACTTTTTCAATCGAGCGATGACTGCCATCAACTCATCAACGTAAGCGTCCGTGCTGTCTTGACGGGTGGCCACTTCATGCATGCACATCTTGACGTGGCGCTCGATGATTTGTAGTTCGACTTGTCGTAATGCTGCTTGAATCGATGCCGTTTGCGTTAAGATATCGATGCAATACCGATCTTCAGATACCATATTGGCAATGCCACGGACTTGCCCTTCGATACGCTTTAGTCGTTTCATCAACGCATCTTGTTCTTCGTTCGTTCGTGGAACGACGGGGTGATCGTGTGTCATAGTCGTACCTCCTTTGATGATCTTGTTGTTATCTTTACTCTAACATATAGGTATGGGGGGTACCAGTATATAGCTTGAGCGATAAAAAAGCAGTCGCGAGAAGCGACTGCTTTTGTACTTATTGATTGGAAACCTGTGGTTTGACGATCGTTTCGTTCAGTGAGCGTTGATCGCTGATGATATCTTCAGCTTGTGTCGCCCGTTTAATGAAGAAGGCAAGAACGAATGCTAAACCAGCAATGAACGTCGAGATGAAGAACGCATAATTGATTCCATCAAGCGTCGCTTGCATCGTAATCTGCTGTTTTAAAGCAGCAGCCGCTTCAGCTGTCGGTTGACTCGTCATGTTTTTCGCCGCTTCAGCCGCGAGTTCTGTTCCACGTGTCTTCGCATGCGTCGACATGATCGTTACGAGCAACGCTGTTCCGATCGCACCGGATACTTGTTGCAACGTATTGTTCATCGCTGTGCCGTGTGGATAGTAGCGTGTTGGTAACTGGTTCAAACCGTTCGTCGAGACTGGCATCATGACCATTGACATCCCGAACATCCGTAATGAATACAGAACGATCAGATGCGTATACGTCGTATCCATCTCAAGCTGACTGAAGTAATAACTAGTAACGACTGTGATGAACAAACCAGTCAACGCAAGAGGACGTCCACCGATCTTATCAAATAGTTTCCCGTTGATCGGGGACATGACGGCCATCAAGATCGCTCCTGGTAATAGCATGAGACCGGCATCAAGTGGTGAGATACCGCGAATCGTCTGGACATAAATCGGAAGCAATAACATCCCAGAAAACATCGCCATCGTGACGACCATCGAGATCGCAGAAGACAAGGCGAACATCGGGTAACGATAAATCTTGAAGTTGAGCATCGGACGTTCCATATGGAGCTGACGGTAAATGAATGTCACGAGTGCGATGACTCCGACGATCAACGCGCCGTAGACGTGGAAGCTGTCCCAACCTTTAGAGCCAGCTGAGCTGAATCCATACAGTAAGCCACCGAAACCAAGTGACGAAAGTGCCACGGAAGCGAAATCGATCCGAGTGGCAGACCGTTCCTTGACGTCACGAAGTAAGAAGAAACCAGCAACGAGAACGATCAAGGCGATTGGTGTGATGAAGTGGAACAACATCCGCCAATCATAGTGCTCGATGATCCAACCAGACAACGTCGGTCCGATCGCTGGAGCCCCCATCATGATTAATCCGAAGAAGCCCATCGCAGTCCCACGTTTTTCAATCGGGAAACTGACGAGCATGACGTTCATCAGTAACGGCATCATGATTGCAGAACCAGATGCTTGAATCATTCGTCCTGCGAGTAGCACAGGGAAGACTTCTGCGAAGCCGGCAAGAATCGTTCCGGCCGAGAAGAGCGTCATCGCGAGTAAGAAGAGGCGACGAACCGAATATTTTTGAATCAAGAACGCAGATGTCGGAATCAAGACACCGTTGACGAGCATGAAACCAGTCGACAGCCATTGGGCAGTTGATGGTTCAATCGCAAGATCCTTCATGATGGAAGGCAGGGCGATGTTGAGCAACGTATTATTTAAGAAAGCAATGAATGCCCCGATCATCAAAACGGCGAGAATGCCGTAAGGAGCTCGAGCTGTGTGAGTAGCACTTTGTTGCATGAATATCCTCCTAACTAAACTGACGGTACATATTTCTATACGGTCGTTCTATCTGTAGTTTATCTTAATCTGATTTAGTTCGAATTACAAATAATAATAGCTAAGAAAGATAATTTTATTTTTTATGTAAGATTGAAAGCGTTTTTCTAGTGAAGTAAACAAAAAAGCGTAATCCTTCTCATTAGAGAAAATTACGCTTTGTCTTCGATTTAAAACAGCCGGGGCCTTGTTGCTAGCATTACTGGACGTTTGTTTCGAGTGCGTCTTTCGTGATGTCGTAATGAGAGGCTGTCCAGACCGATTTACCGTCTTGAATGAATAAGACTTGTGGTGACTCGTGTCGAACGCTGTAATGTTCGGCGATGTGATTCGATAACGTCCGTGCTTCTTGGACGAAAAGATACGCCGTTGGAACAGACGTTTCATCCGCGAACTTCGTATACTCTGAGAAGCCTGCGGCACTGATCGGGCATGTCGTGCTGTGTTTGCAAATCACGAACGCGGTGTGTTCGGACGCAAATTGATCAAAATCAGAAATGGATTGCAGCTTACGTGGTTGTGTCATGTATATCACCCTCCATACGTCCGGAGACGTTCACTTAACTTTAGATTTTCCCGGTAATCGACCGGACAGTCAATCAAAACGGGTCCATCACTTGCAAATGCTTGATCGAGACAATGTGCGAGGGAGCCGTGTTCACCGACACGGAGACCGAGTGCGCCGAAAGCGTGAGCCAGTTGAACGAGGTCTGGATTGTCAAACGTGATGTAGGACGACCGCCCATACGCTTGTTGTTGTTTCCATTCAATGAGTCCATAGGTTCCGTCACGCCAAATCAACACGACGAGTGGAAGCTTCAGACGAACGGCAGTTTCAAGATCTTGACCATTCATCAAAAAGGCACCATCTCCAGCGGCACAGACAATTCGCCGGTCCGGATATAACAGCTTGGCTGCAAGTGCACTCGATAAACCGTAGCCCATCGAAGCAAATCCGTTGGAAATGAATAACTGATCCGGACGTGTCGTTTGATAATGGCGTGCGAGCCAGACTTTGTGTGCGCCGACGTCCGAAAAGACCATGCCATTTTCGCCGACAGTTCGTTCGAGTTCACGGACGATACTTTGAGGATGTAAAGGCAAAGCAAGCGAGTACGTTTCTTGAATCTCGTCGCGTAATTTATCGCGATCTTGTTGCCAGTCGTTCCACGCACGCTCGGGCAGTAAAGGAGTCAATACAGTCAGCATATCGACGAGTGGTCCGACTAGGTTCGCGACGACCGGATAATAGGCATCGATTTCGTGAGGATTCGTATCCAAATGGACAATTGGTGTCTTTTTCGGATTCCATTTTTGCGGAGGTAACTCCGTAATATCGTAGCCGACCGTGATGATGAGGTCACTCGCATCGAGAATCCGCTGGTTGTAATCGACGTCTGGTAAACCGATCGTGTGTGCAGCAAGCGGATGGTGCGAAGAAATCGCTCCTTTTCCCATCATCGTCTCGACGACGGGAGCTTGGAGCTTTTCGACGAATGCTCGAAACGCATCGAGTGCTTGTTGTCGATGAATACCAAATCCAGCAATGATGACTGGACGTTTTGCGCGCTCAATCAGACGTAAGGCATCGGGATCGTCAATCGTCAAGGAATGGAGATGCGTTGGTGTACTGTCCTGCTGTAGGGGTGTCGCTGCTTGATCACGTTCTTGTTTTGCAATGTCTTCTGGAAAAGAAATATGGGTTGCCCCTGGTTTTTCGCTTTTTGCTGTCGCGAAGGCACGTCGAACGATTTCCGGAATGACCTCCGCTGACAGAACGGACGTACTAGACTTCGTGACAGGACGATAGAGGTCTACGAGATTAAACATTTGATGCGATGCTTTGTGTTGCCGTGCTGTCGCGCCTTGACCTGTGATCGCAACGACAGGGGAGTGATCCATCGTCGCACTTGCAATACCGGTCATCATGTTGGTCGCACCGGGACCAAGCGTCGATAAGCAGACACCCGGTCGCCCACTCAGGCGACCGAACATCGCTGCCATGAACGCAGCGTTCGTTTCGTGACGTGTCGTGATGAACGTGATCGATGAACGACTGAGTGATTCGAGCAATGTAATATTTTCCTCACCGGGAACACCGAAGATATGCGTGACGCCCTCTGCCTCTAAACATTGGACGAACCAATCCGCCGCGTTCACGCTAGTCCACCGATGGAAATGTACTTTGTCTCGAGATACGCTTCGAGTCCTTCACTGCCACCTTCGCGTCCGAGACCGGACTGTTTCATTCCACCAAATGGTGCTTGCGCAGCGGAAGGTACGCCGTCATTCCAGCCGACGATTCCGTAATCAAGCCCTTCGATTGCACGAATCGCACGCGCGTAATCCTTCGTAAAGACGTACGAAGCGAGACCGAACGGTGTCTGGTTGGCGTAACGAACTGCTTCCTCATCCGAACTGACACGCTGGACGGGAGCGACAGGTCCGAACGTCTCCTCGTTCATGATCAGCATGCCGGGTTTTACGTCTGCGAGAACGGTTGCTTCATAATAATAGACATCATTGTCTTCATCCGTCGTTCCTGTTCCGCCCGTGACGACTCGCGCACCAGCAGATGTCGCATCGTCAACATGTTTTTTGACTTTATCGTAACCCGCTTTATTGATCATCGGTCCAATCTTCGTCTCAGCATCCAAACCATTTCCGGTCTTCAGCTTCGCTGTCTCTTGACCGAGTTTTTCAACGAACGCGTCATAGATCGAGTCGGATACGTAAATCCGGTTTCCGCAGACGCACGTTTGACCGCCATTACGGAATTTCGACTTAATCGTCTCAGCGACAGCTAAATCAAGGTCACAGTCATCAAAGACGAGAATCGGGGCATGTCCGCCGAGTTCAAGCGACATCGCTTTAATCGTCTCTGCTCCTTGAGCCATCAGCGTCCGTCCGACTTCGGTTGAACCAGTGAAGGTAATCTTATCGACATGTGGATGTGTCGCGAGTGATTCACCAAGCGCTTTCCCGCTACCTGTAACGGCATTGACGACGCCTTCTGGAATCCCGACTTCCTGACAGAGTTCAAGAAGACGAAGTGCGGTAAGCGGAGTCGCTGTTGGTGGTTTGATGACGAACGTACATCCGGCGACGAGTGCCGGAGCAAGCTTTCGGGTAATCATGGCAGCCGGGAAATTCCATGGTGTGATCGCAGCAACGACACCAACCGGCTGTTTAATGACTTGAAGTCGTTTAGAAGCATCATGCGTTGGAATGACACGTCCATAAGCGCGTTTTCCTTCCTCTGCAAACCATTTGACGAAGTTTGCGGCATACTGCACTTCACCTTCTGATTCAGCGAGCGGTTTCCCCATTTCAAGCGTCATCAGGCGAGCCAGTTCATCTTTTTTCTCAATCATCTTCGCATATAACTTCTCAAGAAGTTCGGCACGTTCGTAGACTGTCCGTTTCGACCAATCAGGAAATGCCTTCCGTGCTGCTTCTACTGCGTCGTTGACGTCTGATTTTGTTCCGTTTGGCACACTACCGACGACTTCTCCAGTAGCTGGATTCGTAACATCCGTCCGTTCTCGTCCGTGATCTAGCCATTGTCCACCAATAAAGAATTGTCCCTTCATCCTGAAAATCCCCCTTTTTTTATATGCATTGGTAAGGGTATACCCGAACGAAGAAAAAAAGATTCACTTTCGGAAGGAAAGGTTATGCAAAAGGGTAGAAATCGACCGATAAACAGTGTAGGATAATTCAGTAAATGTAATGTAAAACGACCTGAAATATTCAGTGTGAACGAAGAGTGACAACCGTTGATGTGAAATGGTGGAATCACCCTCGAAACATTGACTTTAAAAGTGGATTTGATAAGATGAAAGTAGAGGAATTGCGCAATCGGTTGCGCTATATGTATAAAAGTAACCTGACTGATGAAAATAATACTCCAAAGACTGACCTACGAGAGGATTCACGACACATGACACAAATGATACCGCGCCCTGAAACGGCCCAACAAACAATTACACGAGCTTGGTGGAAAGAAGCAGTTGCTTACCAAATCTATCCACGCAGCTTTTACGATGCAAACAACGATGGAATCGGCGATATTCCGGGTATCATCGCAAAACTGGATTATTTGAAGGATCTTGGCGTCGACGTTCTTTGGATTTGCCCAATGTTCAAGTCACCGAACGACGATAACGGATATGACATTAGTGATTATGAAGACATCATGGATGAGTTTGGTACGATGGCGGACTTCGATCTCTTAATGGAAGAAGCGCACAAGCGTGACATCAAGGTCTTGCTTGATCTCGTCGTCAACCACACATCGGATGAACACCCGTGGTTTCTTGAATCACGTTCATCAAAAGACAACGATAAACGCGATTGGTACATCTGGAAAGATGCCGTCAATGGTGGAGAACCGAATAACTGGGAAAGTATTTTCGGTGGATCAGCATGGGAATATGACGAAAAGACGGAGCAGTACTTCCTGCACGTCTTCTCGCGTCGTCAACCAGACTTGAACTGGCAAAACCGCGACATGCGTCAAGCCGTCTATACGATGATCAACTGGTGGCTCGATAAAGGTATCGACGGTTTCCGAATCGATGCAATTAGTCACATCAATAAGGATCAATCATTCGCTGATCTCCCGAACCCGCTCGGTATGCCGTATGTTCCGTCATTCGACATGCATATGAACGTCGAAGGCATCCATGCGTATCTCGAAGAGTTGAAGGATGAGACGTTCTCGAAATACGATATCATGACAGTCGGAGAAGCAAACGGCGTCACGCCGGAAGAAGCAGATCTCTGGGTCGGAGAAGAGAATGGCAAGATGAACATGGTCTTCCAGTTCGAGCACATGGATCTCTGGCGCGCCGACGCTGAAAAAGGCGTCGACGTCGTCAAACTGAAACAAGTGCTGACGAAATGGCAAAAAGGACTTGAAGCAACAGGTTGGAATGCCTTGTATCTCGAAAACCACGATAAGGTTCGTTCGGTCTCTCTTTGGGGTGACGAGGAACAATACTGGAAAGAGAGCGCGAAGTCGCTTGCAATGATGTATTTCTTCATGCAAGGCACACCGTTCATCTATCAAGGACAAGAGATTGGGATGACGAACGTTCAATTCCCGGACATCTCGGATTATGATGACGTTGCGACAAAAAATATGTACGAGATGCAACTTGCTTTCGGGAAAACACATGAGGAAATCATGGAAGTCATCTGGAACTCGTCCCGTGATAACTCACGCACACCAATGCAGTGGACAAATGAGCAAAACGGTGGCTTCTCGAATCAATCTCCATGGTTTGGTGTCAATCCGAACTACGCGGACATCAACGTCGCGTCGCAAGAACAAGATGAAGATTCAATCTTGAACTTCTACAAACGAATGATCCAAATCCGTAAGATGGAAGAGACATTGATTTACGGTGCGTACGATCTCATCTTACCGGAAGATACGAAAGTCTACGCGTATACACGGACACTTGGTGACGAACAGTTCTTGGTCGTTACGAACTTAAAAGGCGAAACAGCAGAAATCGATACGGATATCATCTTGCACTCGGATAATATGTTGCTCGGCAACTATCCGACGATGCACCATGAAGGAACAGAACTGGAACTTCGTCCATTCGAAGCTCGTCTGTACCGTGTCCGCTAATATGTTTTGAACGGATTCGAAGTACATCGAATCCGTTTGAGACTGAAGATAAGTGCAATTGTTCTCTAACGAGAAGGATTGCGCTTTTTTTGTTCGTCTCGCATCGTTTTCCTGGGACAAGCATCGCGCCGCTTCGCTTCGCTGCAGGGTCGCTCTTGCTTGTTTTTCCCTAGGAAGCGATGTCGAGTGAATAAAACGCTTTTCTGATTCTCCTTCCGGGTACAAAGAAGAATGACACGTTACACGCCACTCCTACAGGAAAAAGCGCAATTTTGCGCTGTCAGAGACAAACAAGACCCGTTTTCCTGCTCGAATGGAGCGGGAAAACTGGCTTGTGTCTCGCCTGAGGAAAGGGCGTGAAAAGGTGCGTCATTTTTTGAGTCAGTCCATTTGTCTACATTTTCTTCTTGCATGTAAGCAGAAGGTGCATCAGACGAAAAAATCGTGTACGCTAAACGATGAGGTGATAGAAGTGAAACCAGTAAAGTACCCGGTGTCATTACGACAGGTGACGACGATCGAAGACGGTCCGATGCGTGAATCGGTCGAACTTGAGGCGGACGGCACGTTGTTCGAAACAAAAGACGGTTTTGCCGTGAAGTTCGTTCAGCCGGATGAACAACCGATCGATACGACGATCAAATGGTCAAAAGATCAGATCGCTTTGAATCGCAAAGGTCCTGTTGCGATGCATCATGTCTTCATTTTAGGAGAGACGACCAAAAGCCAGTATGGCAGTCAATTCGGTCAGATGTTGATGGAAACGGACACGGAGACGATTGAGATGAAACGGCAGCAGATGCAGTTTCGCTATACATTAAAGATGAATGGACAAGCAGTCGGTACGTATACGATTGATTTAACTTGGAAACGGAGTGAGACGAATGGCATTTGAACAAACAGTACGTCAAATGGAGCAGATGTTGGAAGAGGAATGGTTTGAATGGCTCGAAAACGATGAGCCGCGCTACAACGAATGGCGCGATCAACTCGAAGGACTCGCAGAGCAGGTCATCACGGAATACAATCCGAAGGTCGACCCGGAGTCGATCGATACGTTACTTTTAATCAATGAAGAATTACCGGTCTTATACGGTGAAGATACCGTCATGCTGTATACAGCGCTCTTGAAAGCACGTCAGGAAGACGATCAAGTATACGAGCGTTACTTGACGATCCTTGGTGCGTTTGCGGACGAACAGCATCCAGCAATCCGTGAAGTCGAAAAATTAGTCGCGAAAAAGGACTATAAAAATGCCTTCGCACGTGCAGTTCGTCTGCCACAGTCGCTCGGTTTAGAATAAACAATCAGTGGACCATCTTGTTTTAGGCAAGATGGTCTTTTTAGGAGGAAGCGTCATGTATCCATTCTATCGAATCATCGTCGCGATCATCCGAAAGGGCGATCAACTGCTCATCGTCAATAATCAATCGGGTCAAGAGAAGCGCTGGAGCTTACCCGGTGGACAGATTGAATCTGGAGAGACCCTCGAGCAAGCATTGTGTCGCGAGGTGGAAGAAGAAACCGGTTTGACGGTCACATCGTCGTCGTTTGCTTTCTTAACGGAGAACTTCATGCCGACGTATCAAGCGCACAGCCTCGTGACGTATTTTGACTGCGAAGTGAGTGGTGTACTTGATCCAAATGATCCCGATGAAGAAATCATCGAGACGAAGTGGATCAATCAAACGGAGTTAGCGGAGTACATCACAAGTGAAGACGTTCGTCTTCCATTATCGGCATATTTAAAAGAACAGCACAAAGGCTATTACATGTTTGAAGAGATGAAGTGGTAACTCGGCTGTCATTGTTTCTTTACATTCCTTAAAGCCGTCTCCATCGTTCATTTACATTCTCTCGGTATGATGAAACCATCATCGTGAACAGGGAGGAAACACAAATGAACAAGAAATGGATGGCGACAGGTATTCTCGGTACAGTGCTTATGACGGGAGTTGCGGGTTATACATATGAATCGGCTCAGCCGGTCGAGGCAAAACAAAACACGAAACAAGCAAAGGTTAAAAATGTCATCTTCATGATTCCGGACGGTTATTCAGCTGCCTATGCAACGAATTATCGCTGGTATCAAGGAGGCGAGGAGACGGAACTCGACGGTCACTTAAAAGGAATGATGCGGACGTATTCGGCAAACACGAAAGTGACCGATTCAGCTGCTGCCGGAACGGCGATGGCAACAGGAACAAAAACGAACAACGGAACAATCGGTATGGATCCAAGTGGAAAAGAAGTGGCGTCGATTCTTGATCGGGCGGATCAAGCCGGTAAAGCAACAGGACTTGTCTCGACATCAGCCATTACCCATGCAACACCAGCTGTTTTTGCATCGCACGTCGCAACGCGTGCGAACGAAGCGGACATCGCGAAGCAATACATGGATGAAATGAAAGTCGACGTCTTACTTGGTGGCGGTCAGAAGTTCTTTTTTGATCAAAAGAATGGTGGCGTTCAAGAGGCTGGTAATCTGGTGAGGAAAGCCGAACGAGCAGGATATCAGTATGCGGATTCACTCGAAAGCCTGAATGAGACGAACGGTCGTAAAGTTCTTGGATTGTTTGCAGAAGAAGGAATGGCACCAGAACTGGACCGGGAAAATACGAATCAACCGAGTCTTGCGACGATGACATCGAAAGCCCTGCAAACATTGAAGAAAGACCGCGATGGCTTCTTCTTGATGGTAGAAGGAAGTCAGATCGACTGGGCGGGTCACGCGCATGATGCTGCTTGGGCGATGAAGGATGCAGAAGCGTTCCACCAGGCAGTCGAAAAAGTGCTTCGTTTTGCAGCAAAAGATAAACACACATTGGTCGTCGTCGCCGGTGACCATGATACAGGTGGTATGTCCGTCGGTGGATACGATGAGTACGTAGCGAAACCGGAAGTCTTGAAAAACGTCAAGGCGACGGGGGATGAGATGGTTCGTCAGTTCAACGACGACTTATCGAACATCGCCTCTGTCGTCAAACGAGAAACGACGTTTGATTTGACGGCTGAAGAAATTCAGACGTTGCAAAAAGTGGATGCGAAGAAACGCGTCATGACATTGAATGAGATGATCAGTAAACGAGCGTATGTCGGCTGGACGACTGCCGTGCATACTGGTGTTGACGTTCCGCTCTACGCGTACGGTCCACAAAGCGAACAGTTCAGTGGATTGCATGAAAATACGGACATCCCTGGTCTGATGGCCAATGCCATGAAATTAAAAAAATGACGTATTGGACGTGATTAAATCAAGCGGTGGATCATCCACCGCTTGATTTTTTTTGAGTACGTATCTGCTTGTGTGACGCAGTAAAAACTAAATGAAAAAAATGAATGAATAGCCATTCATTATATGCTATACTCATTTCAACACAACTGCTTTAGGGGGAAAGGGGTTTGTTCGAACATGAATACGTTTTTACTCATTAACTGGATTGCCTTCCTACTCGTTATCGGCTATGCGGGCTATCTGTTCACGTCACTCGTCAAAAGTCGTTATGCCGCCATCAAACGGGGGAAAAAGGCGGAATGGACACTGACGAACAAAGAACGACTCGACGCGGTCTTAGTCAACGTCTTCGGTCAAAAGAAATTATTAAAGGATAAGAAAAGTGGCGCTATCCACGTCATGATGTTCTATGGCTTCTTACTCGTTCAATTCGGAGCGATCGATTTTATCTGGAAAGGACTCGCCGTCGGTCAGCGTTTCCCGCACGTCCCACTCGGTCCGCTTTATCCGATTTTTACATTCTTCCAAGAACTCGTCATGCTTGTCATCTTGATTGCCGTCGTTTGGGGATTTTATCGCCGGTACGTCGAGAAACTCGTCCGCTTGAAGCGGAATTTCATGGCAGGTCTTGCGTTGATCTTCATCGGTGGTTTGATGGTCGCTGTCCTGTTCGGAAACGGATTCTTCCTTGTCTATGAGAATCATTCGACGCTCGGTGAACCGGTTGCTTCAAGCATCGCGTTCTTATTCAGTTGGGTACCGGAATCAGTTGCGTTTGGATTATTCGTTTTCTTCTGGTGGGCGCACTTACTGTTCTTACTTAGCTTCATGGTTTACATCCCGCAAGGTAAACATGCACACTTGATTGCCGGTACAGCCAACGTCTGGCTCGGTCGAACGTCGAAAGTCGGGCGTTTGGCACCGATCGATCTATCGGTCATGGAAGAGGCAGAAGACGACGAAGCGGAATTCAGCTTTGGGGTTAACCGAATCGAGGATTTCAATCAGAAACAGCTCGTTGATCTATATGCCTGCGTCGAGTGTGGACGCTGTACGAATATGTGCCCAGCGAGCGGAACGGGGAAGATGCTGTCGCCGATGGATTTGATCGTTAAATTACGGGACCATCTCAACATGAAAACGGCAGCAATCACTCAACGTTCGCCATGGGCACCTGCCTTTGCGTTCGAAGGATCGCAAGGCAATCAAATCGCTTCACTGGCTGCAGCCGGACAGATGGATATCGTTCCGGATTCATTGATTGGGAACGTCATTACGGAAGAAGAGATCTGGGCGTGTACGACTTGTCGGAACTGTGAAGATCAGTGTCCGGTCATGAACGAACATGTCGATAAGATCATCGACCTCCGTCGTCATCTCGTCATGATGGAAGGCAAGATGGATCCGGAGATGCAACGGACGATGGCAAACATCGAACGTCAAGGTAATCCATGGGGAATGAACCGGAAAGAACGCGAAAACTGGCGGGAAAACCGGGATGAACTCGTCGTTCCGACAGCGAAGGAGAAGAAAAAAGCGGGCGAAGACTTCGAGTACCTGTTCTGGGTTGGTGCGATGGGGTCGTACGATAACCGAAGTCAAAAAATCGCGATGGCGTTTGCACGTATTCTAAATGAGGCAGACATCTCGTTTGCGATTCTCGGAAACGATGAGAAGAACTCGGGCGATACACCGCGCCGAATCGGGAACGAAGTCTTGTTCCAAGAACTCGCGGAAGCCAACATTAAATCATTTGAGAAATATGGCGTCAAAAAGATCGTCACGATTGATCCGCATGCCTACAACACGTTTAAAAACGAGTATCCAGACTTCGGACTGAGTCCGGACGTTGAAGTCTATCACCATACGGAATTGCTCGCACGACTGATTGACGAGAAACGGATCACACCGCTTCATGAAGTCAAGGAGCGTGTCGTCTATCACGATTCGTGTTACCTTGGTCGCTACAATGATATTTACGACGCACCACGTTATATTCTCGAGAAGATTCCAGGCATCACACTCGTCGAGACGGAACGCAACCGGGAAAAGGGAATGTGTTGCGGTGCTGGCGGCGGGATGATGTGGCAAGAAGAAAAAGTCGGCGCACGCGTCAACGTCGCACGGACGGAACAATTGTTGACGGTCCAACCGTCTGTCATTGGGTCAGCATGTCCATACTGTCTGACGATGCTCAGTGACGGCACGAAGGCGAAGGAAGTCGACGAGGCGGTTGCCACGTACGACGTCGTTGAATTACTGGAACGGTCGATCGTCGGTATACCCGTCGAAGAACCTGTCGTAACCGTATAAAAAAGTAAGATGGAACGATTATTCTCGTGCGAACGGGAGTAGTCGTTTTTTCTCTGAAAAAGCGCGACGTTTTACTGTATGGTTTTGACATGATAAGATAAAAGAACTAGCTATAGAAAGGAGGTGAGAATCTTTTGGGAAGGCGTTACTTCGAATCGGTCAGGTCGCGGAGACCACCGGCTTATCAAAACGAACAATCGATTACTACACATCACTCGGTCTGTTAACACCAGAGCGTACCGCGTCTGGCTACCGTCTGTATGACGAATCGGTCATTCATCAAATCGAAAAGATTGAATATTTGAAGTCTCAACGGCTTTCCCTGCAAGAGATTCTTGCTTCTTTTACGGAACGGGAACAAAAAACAGGGGAGACGATTTATCAGGAAGTGAAACAACTTCAGGCGACGGTTGAAGGACTCGAGCAGCGTCTGTTAGATTCGACGGACGTCGAAAAACAAGCGATCCGCTTAGAACTGTCCCGGCGTCTGACATTGATTGCTTCCTTGATTGCACAGCTTTAATACAAAACAATGGAGGTGACCCCTGTTTAGGGGATTTTGGATACTATATTATTCATCAATTTATTTTTAGTGGTCTTGTTGATTGCGTTGACGGCGTTTTTTGTCGGATCGGAATTTGCTGTCGTTAAGGTTCGGATGTCGCGTTTGGATCAAATGATTCAAGAAGGGAACAAAAGTGCCGTCCTTGCGAAAAAAATCGCGAGCGATCTCGATTACTACTTGTCTGCCTGTCAGCTTGGTATCACGGTCACGGCACTTGGTCTTGGGGCACTTGGTGAACCAACCGTTGAAAAGATATTGCATCCTGTCTTCGATGACTTCGGGATCTCTGCTGCTGTTTCGACACTCTTGTCGTTCGGTATCGCATTCGTATCCGTAACGTTCTTACACGTCGTCATTGGTGAACTTGCTCCGAAGACGCTTGCGATTCAGTATGCAGAACGCATGACATTGTTGTTTGCCCGTCCACTTTATGTGTTCGGTAAAATCATGTACCCATTCATTTGGTTACTCAACGGTTCAGCGCGCTTATTCCTCGGTCTGTTCGGTGTCAAACCAGCAGGGCACGAACAAGCCCACTCGGAAGATGAATTGAAAATCATCATGGCGCAAAGTTTCCAAAGTGGTGAGATCAACCAAACGGAACTTGCCCTCATGCAAAACGTCTTTGCGTTTGATGAGCACATCGTCAAAGACTTGATGGTACCGCGAATGCGGATGGAGACGATCTCGGAACGTTTGACGAAGGATGAACTGATGGAAATCTTTATGGATAATCCATACACGCGTTATCCGGTTACAGAAGAAAATGATAAAGACCGGATTCTCGGATACGTCAACGTCAAAGAAGTCTTGACGGATTATGCGAACGGCAATGAGCATCCGGTGACACATTATCTGAAGGATTTACCGGTTGTTTCGGAAGTGACGTCGCTTCAAGAGACACTTCGCAAGATGAAACGGACCCGGACCCATCTCGTTCTCGTCGTCGATGAATACGGTGGAACGGCAGGACTCGTCTCGATGGAAGACTTACTCGAAGAAATCGTCGGTGAAATCCGTGATGAATTCGATGCAGATGAAGTCGAAGAAATCGAACAGGTCAAATCGGACGAGTTCCTACTCGACGGTACAGTCTTGCTCGCTGACTTGGAAGAACGTTTCAATATTCGTTTTACGAATGTCGAAGATGTCGATACGATCGGTGGCTGGATTCAGATGCATAACATCGATCTTCAGCCAGGTGAGCATATCGACACACCGGACTTCTCCGTCGAAGTGATGGAGATGGAAAACTATCAAATCAATCGCGTCAAGATTTGGTTGCATCCAGCTGAACAAGCAGAAGCATAAGGTGGTCGGTTCCTCATGGAGGAACCGGCTTTTTTTCATCGCATCAGTCAAAAAATCAAGAATGGACGGATTGTGCGAACTTTCAGCCGTCATGATAGGAGAATGCAGAGAGGAGCGGGAATGTAATCTAATACGACTTTATTGTTGATTCGCGTCCTATGAAACAAGGAGGTATTCCGTGCTCGAGCAGATCCCATTCTTACTGAGTCGTTTAGGTATGTTAGCACTGTTAGCCTTTTTATTGTCCCAGTGGCGCATTTCCCGATACATATTCAAGATGGACCGCGGAATGAATCTTCCACTGCTCTTTGCATTCGTGTCATCCGGTATTTTGATGAACTACGCAGGAATTGAACTCTCGCAAGATACGACGATTGATCCGTTACTCGGATTAGCTGTCGAGAAGGATGCCCTGTTGCTCGATACCCGACTCGCTGTCATCGTGACGAGCGGATTGATTGGTGGACCAGTGATCGGCGGCATTACGGGATGTTTGGTTGGTCTACACCGCTACGTACTCGGTTCGTTAGGGGCAGAAGCCGGTTGGATCATTGCCATGCTCGCTGGACTTGCGAGCGGCTGGTATCGAAAACGCTGGCGCTTGCATGATGGTTATGCGCTCGTTCCACCCATCGGTATCGTATTGACGGCATTATTGTTCGAAAGTGGGATTACATTATTACTTGCACCTGATACAGCAGAAGCACTGGATTTGATGAGTCGTGCCGCTTTTCCGTTACTGTTCGCAAACATGTGTGGGGTCGTACTGTTCATCATGATCTTACGAACACAACTTCGACTCGAAGGTGATCTTTTCGTTCGCCAGACCGAGCGATCCGATCGTCTACTGCAAGCGTTACAACCCTTACGAAAGCAGGGATTGACGTCGGAAGTCGCACGGCAGATCGGAGCGACATTATTGAAGGAGACGAAGATGCAACGGATCGTCGTGCTCGGGGCGACAGAGGTCGTCATCGATATGACGGACCAGCAACCAGCAGTCTGTGGCGAGCAACCAAGACGTGAGGAACAACGATGGATCGAAGCAGAAGAACCCGTCCGACAGGAAGACGAGCAAACGGGACAAATTCTCAGTTTTCATCCGATGCGCATTAACGGTCAAAAAGCAGGTGTCATCTGTTACTTTTCGAAAGACTTATTTGACGACACCGTCGAGCGAATGACGGAACAACTCGTCCGTTTATTAGCACGAGAGCTGCATATGCATCGAGAAGATCAGTTGCTCCGGTTAAGCGGAAGAAAGATGAAACCGATGTTACATGTCAGCTATCTGAAAGGCATCATCGAAGAAATCCAGCGGACAGCTGATCCGGGAACTCCTGTGAAACATCAACTGAATGCGCTACTTCAACTGTTGACGGCAGCGACGCGGCATGATGAACATCCACTCCGCGAGGAACTGGCGACTCTGAAGGCCTATTTATCACTAGAAGGAACACGACGTCGCCCGAATCAACTGACCTCCGCTGATATCACGATCGATCTTGATATCGAGACCGCTGTTGAAGAATACTTCGTTTTCCCGTTCCTTGTGACGCAGCTCGTCGATAATGCACTACGTCATGCGTTCGTAAAGGCAGGACGACATCACCGGATTGATGTCCGTGCCTTCAAGGCGACGACAGACTGGGTCATCGAAGTCACAGATAACGGACAGGGGATGCCGCTTGCTGTGATGCAACAACTGGATCAACAGGAAGCGGGGGATTCGAACCTGTTCCTGATTCGACGCGCATTAGACGTGACATACGGTCCGACTGCAACATTACACGTCCACTCGATCATCCATCAAGGGACTCGGATCGAAGTGCGATTAGCACTTCCGTCTCTGTAACAACAATGGTCTTTTGCCATTGTTGTTTTTTTGTCTCGTTCCGAGGGTAAATACGAAAACAGGAAAATGTATCGTACAGGAGGAAGCAGATGATGATTACGACAACAGAAGTGGGACAACTAGGTGATCAGTCCTTGTTACGATTCACGTTACAGAATGTGCATGGGCATAGTATCGATATCTTGAACCGAGGCGCAAAAATTCTTGCCATCCGGGTTCCGGATCAGCATGGAATGATCGAAAATGTCGTACTCGCGTTTGACGACCTATCAGAATACCAAGATGATCCGCATCACTTAGGCGCCACGATCGGACGCGTCGGCGGACGAATCGCAAATGGCGCGTTTGCACTCGAAGGGATGACGTACGTCCTTGAACAAAATGAGGGTGAACATCACCTCCATGGAGGAAGCGAAAATTGGGCGAACCGAATGTTCACGCACGAAATCAACGACGACAAACTTGTTCTACGTTTAGATAGTCCGAGTGGGGAGAACGGCTATCCGGGGCACTTGTCGTTCACGCTGACGTTCGAATGGACGGACGAGAACGTCCTGCATATCCATTATGAAGCGGAGACGACAGCTTCGACACCATTCAGTCCGACGAATCATACGTACTTTAACTTGACGGGTGAGGCGAAGACGACGATTGAACAGCATCTGTTACGAATGGATGCACCTTTTTATGTTCCGTTGACGAAAGATGCGGTACCGACCGGTGACATTCTCCCGGTGACAGACACTGCCTTTGATTTTCTCGATGCCCGTCCCCTGCATGAGGTGACACATGCATCAGATGAACAACTCCGCCAAGCGGGTAGTGGGGTCGATCATCCCTTCCTGCTTAGAGAGAATGGAGAAATTGTTCTCGATGAACCCATCAGCGGGCGGCGATTGCGCGTCGTGACGGATCAACCGGGAGTCGTCGTCTATACCGCTAATCATTTGTCGGGCGAGTTTACGATTTGCGGAAGACGAGCAACCCCATACCTCGGAATCTGTTTTGAGACACAAGGATTACCGGATGCGATCAACCAACCGAATTTTCCTTCCGTCGTCTTGCATGCCGATGAGCACTATCATAAGCATACATCGTTTCATTTTCAGATGATGTCATGACGTTTCTTGCGATTTCCACTTCTGTATATGGTAGGATAAAGCGAGAAGAATCTAACGGAGGCTAGGGAAATGACTAAAATAGCATGGGTGACCGATAGTATGGCCTATTTCACGAAGGAAGAGGCAGAAGCAATCGGCGTCAATGTCGTACCGATTCAAATCTTGCTCGGTGATACGGCGTATCAAGAGAATGCGATCACGGTCGAGCGATTGTTCCGTGCGCTTGATGCGGATAAGAAACTGATTGCCAAAACATCACAACCAATTTTCGGTGAATTCGTCGGAACATACGAACGCTTGAAAGAAGAAGGCTATGACTGTGCCATTGCAGTGCACTGTACGAATGGACTCTCAAGTACCGTCCAAAGTTCAGCATCAGCAGCGGAAGCAGCCAGTTTCCCGGTTCATATCATCGACTCTCATACAGCGTTTGAGAACCAACAAGAGTTCATTCGTTACGGGATGGAGCTTGCGGAACAGGGGAAATCCGTCGAGGAAATCGTCGCTGCCTTACAAGCATTGACGAAAAAGACTCATTTCTATATGATCGTCGGTAATATGGAGACTATGCGCCGTGGTGGACGTGTCTCATCCGGTGACTTGTTTCTTGCGAACCTACTCAGCATTAAACCGATCATCACGACGGATGAAGCCGGAAAAATCGTACCATTCAAAAAAGCACGTTCTTTAAAGAAAGCTTACATTGAAATGGTTAAACAAATCGACGAATCGATGCGTCAGCACACGTTCTACAAGAACCGGATTTATGTCGCGACGACGATGGCACCGGAAATGGCAGCGGAACTGCGGCAACAAGTCGCAGCGAAGTTCCCGGATTTGACGATTCTCGAAGGCACGTTCGGACCAGCAATCGGGACGCATGCCGGAGCAGAGACGGTCGGTCTATTCTGGATGAATGATTAAATTAAAACGGATACGACAAGAGGCGACGGATTTTTCCGTCGCCTCTTGTTTCGTTCAAGCTGTAAGTGTGATTCCAAGGAAAGCTGCAAGAATCCCGAAACCATAGCTCGAGATGAGATAGAGGGTAAGCACTTTACGATTTCCGTCCTGAAATAGCTGCAATGTCTCGATTTTGAACGTCGAGAACGTTGTAAATGATCCGAGGAAACCTGTACCTAAGAGTAACGTCCATGTCGTATCCAGATGCGCACCGATGACGAGTCCAAGCAAAAACGAACCGAGTACGTTAATCAGGAACGTCGCTAGTGGAAATTCGCGTTTCCAAAACGTCTTCATCCATTGACTGACGGCAAACCGACTGATGGCGCCACAAAAAGCACCGATGGCAAGAGCAAGTAGCGTCATTCACTCACGTCCTTTCGTCACGTGACGCAGTCGTCGTGTTCCGAGCGTGTAACCAAGATAAGATAGGAACAAACCGCCGAATAGGCTGACGAGTACGTAGAGGAACGCGTCCGCTAAATGATGTTCGTTGAGTAAGGTCACGGTCTCGACGCTGAATGTCGAAAACGTCGTAAAGGAGCCAATGAAACCCGTGCCGATGGCTGTGATCGCATATTGGTGTAAGAGTTTCGTTCGAAATAAAAAGTGTGTCGCGTAGCCGAGCAGAAAACTCCCGATCAAGTTGATGACAAGCGTTGGCCACGGGAACGGACCAGTCGTGAAGTCGCCAATCAGCAGTCCGAGCCCATACCGTGCCGAGGCTCCGAGAACACCTGCGAGACCTACGAGTACATACAGCATATGAATCCTCTTTTCTGAAAAAGTCTACGTTAACCGTACTCCCGCTTTCAAGAAAGCGTCAAGAAAAAAAGTCACTTGAGGGACTTAACGAATGAATTCTTTCTGCCGATGAACAACTGTATGACTTTAATAAGGTGAAGGAGTTTGAACAAGATGGTATCTGCCCTCGAGCAACAAAGTACAAAGATTTTGTCCCGCCTGATTGCAACGTTAATTACGATTGCGCATCCATTGATTTTCTTATTTTCGCAAATGAATTACGTCCCAATCAGTGTGTTTTATCAGTTTTTAGTCGGTGGTTTGATCTTGACGGTCGCGTTGCTTGTGGGCAACCGCCTACTTGGACATCGCCCGAGCGGGAAGTACGTCCAAGTGACGTTAACGTATTTCGTCCTTGCTCTCGTTTTGATGACCTTGCCGTCGCCGAGCATTTGGACGATCGCCTATCTTTACTTGACGATTTCAATCGTCTATTTGATTCCGCGTTTGGTCATTCTCGCCGGAATCCTTGGCTTAGTTGAAATGGCTGTATTCACAATGCTTGGAACGATTGTCTTTACGAATGCATTCGATTTGATCGTCGCCTATGTCATCTATTTGATGATTTTCTCAGCAGCGGTTTTCGTCGCTGTCTTTGGACGAAACGTCATGCTAGCCGTCCGCCAAGAACAAGAACGGTCGGAAGCCTACGCGGCAACGTCGCAAATTGCCCTCGAGCAAACGGCAGCAACCGCAACGGAAGTAACGACATTCACGGAAGAGATGAGTGAAACGGTCGACGCAGCGAAGGATTCCTTCAGTCAGGTTGATTTGGCGATGCAACAGCTGGCAGATGATGCAGCAGGTAGCGTCCAAGCGATTCGTGAAATCCGTCAATTGAACGAACAGCAAGTTAACCGGATGGAGGAAGTGACCGTTTCAGTCGATCACGCACTCGAGCGCAGTTCGTCCTCGCGGACGACAGCCGAACAGAGCAGGCAGACGATTGGTCTTGCCGGACAATCCCTGCAACAATTGACGACGAGCATGGATGAGTCGGTCACGTCGTTCGGACAACTCGCTGGACGGTTCCAAGAAATCGTCGCCATCACGTCGAGCATCAATGCGATTGCGGCGCAAACGAACCTGCTCAGTCTTAACGCATCGATCGAAGCAGCTCGTGCGGGTGAGTTCGGAAAAGGTTTTACGGTCGTTGCGCAAGAAATTCGTAATCTATCAGCACAGACGGCAGAAGCGTCGAAAGAAATCAATGCGATCATCGAACGGGTTGATCAGGACGTCACGCAAACCGGCAACTCGATTCATGCCAGTACGACATTACTACGTGAGCAGGAAGAGCGGATGGCAGAGAGTCAGTTAGCGCTGCAGACGATTGAGATGGATGCAACAGAAGTCGTCGGTTCGATCCAGTCGGCGCAGACCCAGTTCGCGACGATGACGAGCAGTCTTACTGCTATCACGACAGCAGCAGGTCAACTTGATACGTTCATGAATGCGTTGCTCGCGCAAAGTGAGTCGTTATCCGGCTTGACGCGTCATCAAGTCGGTCAGGTCATGGAACTGCAACAGGCGATTCATGCCTTGAACGAGACGGCATCCACCCTTCAGCAAACGAATCGTTAACGAAACGGCTCCTCATCGATCGATGGGGAGCTGTTGTGTATCTTCAGACTGTTTGTCGGTAGGACGGACGGGGAAGAAGATAGGGAACGAATATTGAAGGAGGAGTCAACGGATGAAGGCAGCTTACATTGAACAGTATGGTGGATCGGAACAATTTAAGGTCGGAGAACTGGACAAGCCGGTCATCGGACCAGATGATGTTTTAATCGAAGTCTATGCCGCGAGTGTAAACCCGGTCGATTGGAAACTACGCGAAGGATACTTGCGTCAAATGTTGAGCTACGAAATGCCGCTCGTCATCGGTTGGGACGTTGCCGGTGTGATTCAGGAAGTCGGAGAAAACGTCTCCGATCTTCAAGTCGGGGACGCTGTCTTCAGCCGTCCGGAAATCGCTCGCCAAGGAACATATGCCGAGTACGTCGCAGTCGATGCCCACCTCGTCGTCAAAAAACCAGAATCGCTCAGTTTCGCTGAAGCAGCGTCGCTGCCACTCGTCTCGCATACAGCGTGGCAGGTCATGTTCGAAGTGATGGATGCGAAGCCGGGTGACCGGATCTTCATTGGTGCCGGATCAGGGGGCGTTGGAACGGTTGCGATTCAACTTGCAAAAGCGAATGGTTTGTACGTCATCACGTCGACAAGTACCAAAAATGTCGACTGGGTAAAAGCGCTTGGAGCCGACGAAGTCATTGACTACAAACAGGAAAATCCGGCCGATCGTGTTCGCGACGTCGATTTTGTGTTTGACACGATGGGTGGCGATAAGCAAGGGGAACTCTATCAGATGCTGAAGCCGAACGGCATGCTCGTCTCGATTTCCACACCACCTGATGAAGAACAAGCGAAAGAGCATAATGCGCGTTCAGCCTACGTCTTCATGCAACCGACAGGTGAGCGTTTACAACATATCGCTAAAGCTGTCGAACGTGGCGAGCTACAACCTGTCGTCGATCGGATCTTTGATCTGGATCAAATCAAGGAAGCGCATGATTATGGCGAAGAAGGACACGCAAAAGGAAAAATCGTCATTCGGGTCAAAGGAGAATAAGAAGAGGAGGGCGCTGAAATCAGCGTTCTCTTTTATTTTTGTCAATCTTTTTATCGAACCTTAAACAAAAAATAACCTGGTTAAAAAAGTGTAAAGGATAAGGGGTTGCTTCTTCCTATACTAGGGCTATCAGACGTGAGTCAGCCACATTAAAAGGAGGAAGTAACATGAAAAAAGGATTGAAGTGGGCAGGAATTATCGTGATCGGCGCAGTCATTTTAGGAAATCTAGGAGATGACGAAGAACAAGCAGCACCGGAGAAAAAAGTAGAAGTCGAACAAGAAGCAGTCAAATCAGAAGCAAAACCAGTAAAAGCAAAAGCAACCGCGAAGCCGGTCAAGAAAATGTACGGGGTGAATGATCAGGTAAAGGTCGGAAAACTGACGTACGTCGTCAATGACGTCAAGATGGTCGATACATTGTCGAACGTCCTCGGCGAAAAGAAAACGTCAGGACAATTCTTAGTCATCGGTCTGACGATTCTAAATGGAGACAAGGAAGAACGGTTCGTTGATAGCAACATGTTTAAAGTGAACGTCGGCGATACCGAGTATTCAGCCGATACGGAACTCGATCTCTATGCGAATGAAGACGGCATGGGCTTCTTCTTAGAGACGATCAACCCGAATATCGAGAAAACCGGCAACATCGTCTTCGAATTACCGAAACAGGTGAAAAATCCGAAGCTTGAAGTCTCGTCTGGCTTTGGCTGGGCAGGTGGACAATCAAAAGAGATTCAATTGACACGGTAATGAGCGACCATAGAAGAGACTCAATAAAAAAATGACACGTCTTTTCACGCCCTTTCCTCAGGTGAGACACAAGCCGGTTTTCCTGCTTCATTGAAGCAGGAAAGCGGGTCTTGTTTGTCTCTGACAGCGCAACAATGCGCTTTTCCTGTAGGAGTGGCGTGAAACGCGTCACTCTTTTGGTTACGAGATAAGGGTGGCAAATCATCATTCTGCCACCCTTATCTTTGTGGAAACTGACTTTTGAGTCAGCCCCTTCTTGTTACCGTCTTGATTGTTGGATCGAGAGTTCAGGCGTTAATCGATCGAGTAAAGCGAGCGTCTCTGGATGTGCGGCAAGCGTCTGGTCGAGTGCGTGCCGTTCAGTCTCTAGACACGCTAGATAACGTTGAGCCGCTTCAGCATGCGTTGCGGGTGTCAGGACGTCGTAGATTGCTTCAAGAGCAAGGCGTGGATGGTCTGGCAATGTCGTCGGAATCGTCTTTAATCCCAGTTGCGCTCGTTCAGGAGCATGATGATGGAGTAAGACTTTTGCGAACTTGATCAAGGCGCTACGGAGCATCTCGACTGCCCATAAGTCATTTCCGCGAGCTGCTGCTTTTTTATATTGGAACAAGAACCAGACGGCATCGATTGCTTCATCGGTCGCTTCTTGAGCAGAAAGTGTTAAGTCACATATGTCGGTAAAGTCCGTCAACTGTTCTTGTGGATCATATAAGACACGCAATTGATCCTTATGGTTCAGCGAATCAAGCGTCACTGTGAATAAATCAATATGTAGCAGATCATCATAGACGACGATCATTTGAGGGGCGATGATATCAATCTCATCTTTCCAGATGATTGAACGATAAGCAGAAAGGTGGGACAAACGACGCGATAAGAATTTTGTTTGACGTTCTTCCGAGACGAGGCAGTACAGATCGATGTCTGAATGGACATCTTCTTCTCCCCGTCCAAAAGATCCTTTCAAGAAGATAGCTTCGACTGCAGGATCTTGTTTGAGTCGAGCAACCAGTTGCTCGATCGCATGAAGTTGATGCATAAGGACTCATTCCTTTCCAAAAACAGAAGTCTATTACGTCAGTATACGGGATAATAGACAGGTTTTTCCATAAAAAATGAGAAATCACATTGAAATGGATTTCTCATTGAGAGGCAGATGCTAATTTTTCTTTCTGTTCAAGATGGAGGACATGTTGTTCACCCCATGCATTGATGGCGTCAAGAACCGGGATAAGCGTCCGACCATAATCCGTCAGCGAGTACTCGACGCGGGGGGGAACTTCCTGATAAATCTCGCGATGAATGATATCGTTCAGTTCGAGTTCGCGTAGTTGAGCCGTCAGCATCTTTTGCGTAATGTTCGGCAATTGTCGTTTCAATTCACTGAAGCGGAGCGTTCCGTGTGTGATCAAGACGAGTAAAATCGACGGTTTCCATTTTCCGGTCAAGATTTCGAGTGCTGTCTCGACGCGACAGCTTGGTGTCTCTTCCATCGGTCTTCCTCCTTCATGGTATCGTTTAGGATACTATACCACTTATTCGTGCCTACTTCCGCTTCGATCGCTTCCGCGTAATAATAGGGATACGAGCTATTTCATTGAAGGAGGAAACAAGATGTCCATTCATCCACAAATCACACTCGGTCCTGTTCGCTTGCGAATCACGGACCTCGATCGTTCGATTTTATTTTATACAACGTCACTTGGATTACGCGTGCTGACGCAAACGGATCAGCTAACGGTACTTGGTGCACAAGATACACCACTCGTTGAACTTGAAGTCCATCCGAATGCCCGCCGTTTTCCACCGAACTCGGTCGCCGGGTTATACCATTTTGCGATTTTGCTACCGAGCCGAAAAGAACTTGGTTTCGTCATCCGGAATTTGATCGAACAAGGAATCGAGATTGGTCAAGGTGACCATCTCGTCAGTGAAGCCTTTTATCTGTCGGATCCAGACGGGAACGGGATCGAGATTTATGCCGATCGTCCACGTGAGACATGGACGTATGAAGCGAATGGCGACGTTAAGATGACGACGGATCCCGTCGATTGGCAAAGCATGCTCGTCGAAGCGGGAGAAGAAGATTGGTACGGCATGCCGAGCGAGACGGTCATGGGACATGTCCATTTCCACGTCAAGACACTCGAAGCAGCGCGGACATTTTATGTCGAGACGCTTGGTTTTGAAGTGGCCGCTGACGCTTCGCGAATGCGTGCGTTGTTCGTTGCTGCCGGTGGCTATCACCATCACATCGGTCTGAACGTCTGGTCTGGAGTCAACGCACCGACGAATCCGGAAGATGCGGTTGGACTTGTCTACTGGACGCTACGTTATCCGGATCAAGCGACGCTTCAAGCAGCGAGCGAGGCGTTGAAGTCTTCTGCTTATACCGTTACGAATCAAGCAGGCGATGTCTATGTCACCGATGATGCTGGAATTACCGCTCGATTAACAACGTAACCGAAAAAATCCCCTTGCAGTGAAAACACTGTAAGGGGATTTTTGGTTTACCGTGACGACGACGTCGTATTGCCGTCATACCGGCTGATCAGTTCATACGGTCTGACTTTATATAAGGCATGCGGGAAGTAGTGTGGATCCATCGCATCAAGCGTCCGCAACTGGAAGTGTTCCCGTTTGATATACTCCTTCAGCGAGTCACGTGTCAGTGGGAAGAAGCCGACATCCGTCGTTTCACCTTCTTGTGTCGTAAGTTCACCACCGACCGCTTTCCCGCGGAAGCAGACGCACAGGACGTGGCTTGAGACATTTTGATAGATTCCGGTAATCCCATCGATTGTGACATCAACACCGGTTTCTTCTTTGACTTCCCGTTTGATGGCGTCAAGAATCGACTCATGATTTTCGACTTGTCCACCCGGCATCTCATACGTATCACCCCGGTGGAGATTGCGAACGAGTAAGACTTCACCGGCATCATTCGTGATATACGCGGTCACGCTGACGATCGCGCGAGGAGGAGCATACGTACCAGTCGACGTCATGAAATCTTCATAGGATTTGATATAGAGGTTTTTGCCGAGGCGCGCGCGCTTCTTCATCGCTTCGCGACGTAAGGCACTGTTGCGGACATCACGATCGACTTGTTCGAAGTGTTCGCGGTCACGGTATTCCCAAATGGCGATGACTTCATCTTCTGCCTCGGTCACCCAGCGACCAACAAGACGGGCACCATGACTGACTTGGAGCGGGTACAAATAGGTATGGAAAAACTCAGTGAATTCTTCTAGGCGTTCGGGACGAATCGTATAGGTCTTCCGGCGATGTAACATGGAAATTCCTCCTATCAGATGAGCGTTCAGATGTACGTTGTACCCCTTCTCGAACGGATGGATGAAACCCTTTTTCTCGATGTGGGAAAAGGATGTTTTATTGAACGATTGCGCATACATGTCCTCCGGTCTACGTGACTTTAAATCATCAATGATGATCTCTTTTGATCAGAAAAGTGTAACTAAAGAAGAACTTAAGAAATGGATAGGGCTCAACTTCAGAAAAATCGGGGATACTGAATATAGAGAGAAACAGAAAGAAGGGATACGTGATGGATATCATGGCACTCGTCCGCCTGGCTGGCGGAATCATGTTCACCCCATTGTCGGACGATGTCTTGATGATGAGTTTTGCAGCACTTCGATTACGAGAGGGGATGTACCCGATCGTCATCTGGTTGACCGCTTGGCCGGTCTTCTTCATCGCCTTTACGTGGTTTTATCTACTTGCTCGATTTTTCCGTGAGATTCCGCTCGTCAAACGCTGGATGAAATCACGTTTCTTGGAGCGAGCAGAAAAAATCATTGAACGACGGGGATTATGGGCAATCGGACTATCGTTCTTCTTACCCGGAGTCAGACACCCGATTCATTATGTCGCCGGACTCCTCGGTTATCCGTTACCACGCTATTTAGTAATGACGTTCTTAGCAGCAGGCGTGTATACAGGTCTTTGGACCTTTTTGATCGTCCGGATCGGAGAAGCCGTCACCTGGTCGGAACTGTGGAACTGGTTGCAGGTGAATCCAGGAATCGTCGGCTCTGTCGTGATCATCGTGATCGGGATTGCCGTCATCGGTATCGTGCATCATCGTCGTCAAAAAGATGCGGTAGAAGAGAGGTCTTCGATGTAAAGTGATGCCATAAGAAAGATCCATCCATGAGCAGAAGCTGAATGGATGGATCTTTTTGTGTAGCGGAATCGCACATCTCGTTTACGATTGATGGAGAAAGTGATGACTTAAACGATCATAGGCGACAGAAGCATCAGTCACTACGATTTTTTCTTGGACGACTCCTTGATCGAGCCACCAGATTTCGTCGGCAAGTTGAGAGGCGATATCGAGTTGGTGTGTTGAAAGGACGATCGTACAACCTCGCTCGGCTTCCTCACGTAAGAGGAGGGATAACATGTTCATCCAGCTAGGGTCTAATCCGTTCGTCGGTTCATCCAGTAAAAGAATAGTGGGGCGAGTGATGAGGGCTTGGGCAAGCAATAGACGTTGACGCATGCCTTTAGAAAGCATTGAGATTTTTTTGTTTCGATGTTCGAAGAGACCTACGCGCTCTAAAATAGATAGGTCTGCTTCTTCACCTTGCATCGCTGTCAAATAGACATAGGTTTCTTGGACGGTCCACATGGCTTCAAATTCGAAATCATCCGGCATGAAAGCGACAGATGTGGTATCCATTTGGATGGTACCGACAGTCGGACGAATCGAGCGAGTGAGTAGATTTAAAATGGTTGATTTTCCGGCACCGTTCGGTCCACTTAAAGCAAGGATCGTACCAGCTTGTAGCGTTTCGGACATTGGTTGTAACGCCCACGTCTTCTTGTAACGTTTGCCGACATTTTGAAAGTAAATCATGTTAGTCCTCCTTTGTCATTCCCCGCATGGCTAAATACAAAAAGAGACCACTTGAAAGCATCAGATAGGCAACAAGCAACAAAATGCCTCTTCCGCCAGCTAAGACCCCCATGAACGGCTCGAATAATCCACCAAAGACGTCAGGCGCAGCTAACCGAGCAGTCATGAAAATCCGCAGCAGTTCTGTTCCGTTCAACAGTGTACTGACGATTATTGTCGTCAACTGGCTATCGTAAGGAAAAAACGAGACGATGGTGACAAGTAAGGTCGGCCAAAGAAGGACAAGGAACACCCAAGTGAAAAAGGCAATGATGACAGCATGAAGACGCGAACGACTCCATGTTCCAATCCATGTACCAAGAGCGGCGCAAAAAACAATCAGCCCGGCAGCATACAGAAAGAGTCCAAGCCAGGCTTGAGTAGACACGGATACAAAAAATGATGCTACACCGATTGCAAACAGCAAGACGATCCATTGTGTCGTGACAAACGTCGAAAACCGTGTCCAAATCAATCGGAACGGGTGAATGCGATACGTCAGATAGAGCCGGATGCGCTTTGATTCTCGTTCACTGCCCCATTGAACGGCGGTCATCAGTAATACGAATAGAGGTAAAATCAATCCAATGATCGTCAGGAGCGTCGAGCTGATATTCGTGTAATCCGTTGCCACGGGTAGCGCTTGACTGAGACCCCCGAGTAAGATTAAAACGACGAGCCACGCGATCAGGAAAAAGTACGTTTCTTTTTGACGAAGCGTGCGATGCCACTCGACGCGCCAAAAACGAATCAATGGCTATGTCCTTCATCAGACGAACTATCGTCCATCTTCATCTCGCTATCTTCTCCATCCATTTTCATTTCCATCTTACCGCGTTTCCAGTCATGCTTTTTCAAATCATCCAGATCCATGAGCTTTCCACCATGATCCTTCATGTAAGATTTGGCATCCGTTTCTTTACCGAATGATACGATATTGTAGGCCATCGGCGTTTTTGCCATCTCATCGTAGACGTAATGTCCGTCTTCTAACTCCACCCATGCTTTCGTCTTGTAATCCTTGACGTACATCGCGGCGATCTTATCTTCTTTTTGTTTTGGGTACCAGTCGCGCATCAGACACCCGATATCATCAAACGCGTATCCTTTTCCATTTTCCATGACTGCTTCCGCAGCGAATTGACGATCGGTCACTTTCATCTTACAGACTTCACATTCCGTTTTTCCCCATTTAATCTCAAACGGCTCGGCAGAAGCAGTTGAGCAGGCAGCAAGAGCTACACTCGCTCCGCCGATCATTAATCCAGTCATCCATTTTTTTGTTGTATTCATATTCGTTTCCTCCCTAAAATCCATAATAGTAATGTTGCTCCAATTAAACAGAAACCTAGCAAATTGGTATGCCATTTCAAGTCAAACGCATGATGTTTCGGGGTAGCGTCTGTTAATGTGACTTCCTCTGGACTTCGTAACAGATGACCTAATATGAATAGGCCAGGGGAACCGTAGAGCGGTTCGAGTGCCTCATATTGATCGGTTAGCAAGAACAGATAAGGATCGGTGCGATAAGGGATTTCACTATTACCGTCTCCATTCAGATCAAGTGTCTGGCTATCCCAGTCGTTTCCTTCTAATTGATTGTCTGCAGAATCAATCATCGTCACCGGATAGCGATTACCCCGGACATCGTTTTTAGAGATTATCATCCCGTTGGCTTGTTTCAATTGAAAACCCAGTACATTGCCTTGAATGTCATTGCTCATGATTTTCGTATCTTCCGATTTTTCGGCATAGATCCCGACTCGATTCCCCGTTACACGATTGGATTGAAGTACTGTTTGTTTAGCATCGAACAACATGAACCCGTTACCGGATGCACTCTTTTGATCAATCATCCGACCATTTGAAACCGTGACATCGGTGGTTCCCATAATCATCGCACCTGCCTGATTCTTCGACATTCGTGGACGATCGATGGAGACATGACGCGGGAACATCAAGTGAATGCCGTAGCGAGATTGTTGTGTCTCGACGTTTTTCATCGTAATATCGCTTCCACCTTCGACATAGATTCCGTCACGCACCCGATTGATCTGAATGTGTTCGAGTGAGATGTGACGTCCGTCGAATATGGCGACTCCCTCTTTTTGTTTATTCCCCGTGATTTGAATGTCTTGAAGGTCGATTCGTTTTCCGTCTGTCATCTGGATTCCTACATGCGAGGTATCAATCGAAATGTGATGCAGGCTACCACTAGATTGTTTCATCAAAATAGCAGGGTGTTTCGTGCCTGGACACATTTTGATGTGAACATTTGTCAATTGGACATCCGTTCCGTTTATCTGAAAAGCAGGTTGATCGCAGGAAGCGAATGTCTGTCCTTGACCATCAAAGTGTTCACCGGTATGTAAGGAAATCGATTTTTGTACGACTGTCTGTTGCTCGGCATAGATAGTCGATGGAGATGACAGAATCATGATGAGTAGGATCATCCATAGATAGCGCATGTATTCCCCCTTTATGGAAACGGTTACTGACACAGTATACAAAAACATCCATGAAAAAATGTGTCATTTAGTTAGTGATTAACACCTAAATAATTCATATTTTCTACATACTATTTTTAAATGGAAATTGCCGGATGACATACTATAAGAAGCGTAATTTTATAAAAGAAGTATGTTTTCTGAAATAAGAAATGATACATAAAAAAAGTGAAATCATTGTCAAAAAATGACGGTAAACACTTCTTAAAAGACACCTGATTTACACACCGGATTGGCAATTTATCGTCACAGGTAGCTGTCTAAAAATGGTTTGTAACCGCTTATACTAAGAGGTGTTCACAGAGTGGACATATTTAATTGGGGTCAAGGGGGATCACGATGAAAGAAGAACAACACGTCAGAAGAAAGCGGCAGAGTTGGTATCAATCGATGTGGCGGTGGCATTTTTATGCAGGTATTATTTTTGCACCTATTTTTATCATTTTAGCTGTCACAGGATCGATTTATCTCTTTAAACCGCAAATTGAAGATGCTTTATATGGTGATATGATTTTCACACAAGAAACAGGAAAACCCGTTACGCTTGAAAAACAGATAGATGCGGTCAAGGATGCGTATCCGAAAGCAACGATCACGTCGATCGGTCAATTTGAAGATGCGGATCGGACGATACGGATGGGGATTCAAGTTGGGGAAGAAGCTGGATATGCCTATGTTGATCCGTACACAGCAGAAGTAACGGGACAACGGATGGGGGATGGACCTCTTGGCTTCATCAAGACGATTCACGGAGAACTGTTCGCGGGGAAAGTCGGGAACCTGCTTGTTGAACTGGCAGCTAGCTGGGCGATCATCTTATTGATCACAGGTACATATCTATTTTGGCCGCGTGGGGAACAAGGGAGCTTTAAACGTGTGTTTCTCCCTTCATTCAAGAAGTCGAAAGGATCACGTAACTTCTGGAAGGGACTGCATGGATCAGTTGCTGTCTGGTCAACGCTTGGTCTTCTGATCATCATCGGTTCTGGACTAGCCTGGTCTGGTGTAGCAGGCGAATGGATCAACACGGCTGCGACGAAGACGAACTCGAACTTCCCACAGTATGCCTTTGGTCCGGATGAGACGATGCAATCGCAAATCGTCACGAAGGATATCGCACAAGATATTCCATGGGCAACACAAAACGATGTCGTTCCGACTTCTGGACCGGCAAAACCGATCTCGTTGTCAGTGACGGACATCGCAACACAAGCAAAACAACTTGGTATGGAGCGACCTTATCAAATCAGCTTGCCACAAGGAGAACAAGGGGTTTACACACTCTCTTCCTTGCATAGTGAGCCGCTGAAGGAAAAAACGATGAACGTCGATCAGTACTCGGGCAATGTCTTGTCGAACGTCACGTTTGCCGATTATGGCTTCATGGCAAAAGCCATCTCGATGGGAATCGGGTTCCACGAAGGACGTCTTTTCGGTCTATTGAATCAACTCGTTGGACTCGCACTATGTCTCGGTTTGATCTTCATTGTCGTGAGTTCGTTCGTTTTATGGTGGAAACGCCGGAATGGCGCGGGTCAATTATCGGCACCAAAACGTGCCGTCGACCAGCGTGTCAAACGAATCGTCGCACTGCTGATCGTCCTGATCAGTCTGACGATGCCACTCGCAGCGCTTTCCGTCTTTGCGATCTTAATTCTTGATTTCATTCTGTTCCGTCGCCGGACAGGGGAAGAGGAGGTGGCGGCATGAGACGAATCGTTACGACAGTCATGATTGGGAGTGCCGTGTTATTAGCGGGCTGTCAGTTCGAGACGAAAGCGGCTCCGGTCGCGATGAAAGTCGGCTTGTATGCACCGGAAAAAATGGAGTCACCTGCTAATACGACGGTGTCCGTTGAGATCGAACATCCTGACAATGTCGATGAAGTTCATGTTCAAGTGACACCATACGGCAGTGAGGAAACGGAAACATTCGAGACGACACATCGGGAAGGACATTATGTCAGTAGTGTTCCGTTTAAGCAGGCAGGAATCTATGTCGTCAACGGCATGGTGCACTCAGGTCAAGCCGTTTATACGCCCAAAACACTCGTTCGTGTCGGAAAGGTGTCTGACGCGGATTTCAAAGACGCACAAGCAAGTTTTCAGTCGAACGTGTCAACGAGTAGTGGACACGGACATCATCATCATTAATCATGTAAAGGTGAGCGAGCGATGAGCGACCTCACCTTCATGATGTCATATGAATATTTTAGAGAACCGAGGTAATGTCATGAATCAACCGCAAGCGATGACGGAAGAGAAACAAGTCACGACGTCATCTAACAAAGCGTACCGGACGATTTGGCGGTGGCACTTTTATGCTGGTATCATTTTTGCACCGTTCCTCGTCATGCTTGCCGTGACAGGATCGATCTATCTATTTAAGCCACAAATCGAAAACGTCCTGTATCAATCGTATTATGAAGTCACACCAAAAGCAGATCGCATCACGGCGACGGAACAGATCAATCGCGTCAAAGCAAAGTATCCGGACGCGCTCGTTACGTCATACCGACCGGGTGAATCGGACGATCGATCCAGTGAAGTGAACATCTCGTCACCTAAGATGTCGGCGACAGTCTTCGTCAATCCATACTCTGGGAAAATCATCGGAACGTTATCGGACGACGATCGAATCATGAACAAAATTGAAGAAATCCACGGAGAACTGATGGCAGGGACGACCGGTGACCGAATTGTCGAACTCGTTGCTTGTTGGGCAATCGTCTTGATCGTGACAGGATTATTCTTATGGTTCCCACGCAAGCAAAAGGGACTGTCAGGTGTTTTGTTCCCGCGTCTTCGTCAAGGTAAGAAGTTATTCCGTCGTGATCTTCACGCGGTTCCTGCATTTTGGATTACAGCAGGGATGCTGTTCCTCATCTTGACAGGTCTTCCGTGGTCCGGCTTCTGGGGAGCGAACTTCCAGTCACTTGTCACGAACCAAGGACTTGGCTATCCACCGTCGATCTGGGGTGGCGATGCACCGACGTCAACACTTCAAACGAAGGATATCGCGGAAGTCCCGTGGGCTGCCGAAACACTTGATGTGCCGCAATCGAAAGTCGAAGGAACTGTTCCAGCTTCCATCGATGATATCGTTGCGATCGGCAAACAGCAAGGGATGGATCCAAGCTTCAAGATCAGTATTCCAAGTGATCCGAGCGGTGTCTATACACTATCCGCGTATCCAGCGAAAGCACAGGATGAAGCGACGATCCATCTCGATCAATATTCCGGTGCCGTGCTCGCCGACTACCGTTATGACAACTATGGTATCGTCGGGAAAATCGTCGCGACCGGAATCACGCTCCACAAAGGAACGGAATTCGGCTGGTTCAACCAATTGATCAGTCTCTTGATTTGTCTTGGAATCATTCTCGTGGCAGTCAGTGGTTTCTATCTCTGGCTGAAGCGGAAACCAAGTAAGGGAATGGGGGCGCCAAAAGGTCCGAAAGCATTCATGTTAAAAGGATTCCTTGCGGTACTCGTCGTACTTGGGATCGTCTTCCCGCTCGTCGGACTTTCGTTGCTCGTCGTTTGGCTACTCGATTTCCTCGTCATCCGTCGTATTCCGAGTGTAAGGAGGTTCTTCAATGCGTAAATCGATGCAAACACTCGTGCTCGGCGGACTGCTCGTCACGACGACGAGTCTTGCTGGCTGTGCGGTCGACTCCGATGCAGCGGCACAATATGTCGTATCTAAGCCGTTATCAATCAAAATGAATGTCCCAAAAGACGTACAACCGGATGCGGAGAAAAAGCAGACGTTCGAAGCGACGGTCTGGCGTGAAGCGAAACCGGCTCAACAAGTCGACTACGTCCACTTTGAAATCTGGAAAGCGGACGGAACCGTACGCTATAGTATGGAACCGGCAGAGGAAACGAAACCGGGTGTCTATACGATTGCAAAAGCACTTCCGAAGTCTGGCTTGTATTATGTCAAAGCACATGCGAGCAGCAACGGCGATATGATCATGCCAACGCAACAGTTCATCGTCGGTGAGTTATCGAAAGAAGATTTGAAGATTTTACAAGGTGGAGCAAAACCAGCTGGTGGCAGTAGCGGTCATCATCATTAATAGGAGTATGAAAAAAGAGAGAGCGGAATTTTCCGTTCTCTCTTTTTCGTATAGATGATTAATCGTCACCACCATGATCTCCGTGGTCATCCCCGTCATCGTCACCATGATTGTCTGAATCATCATCTTGATCATCATCATCTGAGTAATCCGAAGAATCATCGTCATCCGAGTGCTCATCTTCTGATTTGAGTTCCTGTCCATTATAGAACTTGATCTGGACGTGTAACGTTTTGATATTTGGCAATTGAAGTGCTTGTGCAACTAACGTTACTAATTCCTCTTCCGTCATCGATGGCGTGACGAGAAGGCGGTCTTTTAACGTCGCGACATCAGTGATACCGATCTCATCTTTAAAACGGAGTTCTTTCCGTTGGTGTTCATTACTGTAGCGCCACTCGAACTTTTTCTTGTTCGTATCCGTTACTTTGATTATGATCCGTTTGAGTTCTTGATTATTTTGAACGCCGTCTTGATCCGTATCTTCCTGATCATCTCGTGTTCCATCCTGATCGCTATCGGCTTTTGTTGGATCAGAACCGAGTTCAAATTCGTCTTCATTCAAAAGTGTATCTTGATCGCGGTCCTCTTCGTTATCTTTGATACCATCGCGATCTGAATCTTTTGTCAGTGGTTGCGTACCGACGATGAACTCTTCTCGTGTCGTCAATCGATCCTGATCTTGGTCTTCTTTATCATCAGAAATACCATCTTGATCAGAATCCTTCTTCAATGGATTGAGACGTACACTGTATTCTTGCGTGTTTGTTAGTGAATCGCGATCCGCATCCTCTTGTCCATCTTTGATCCGATCCTGATCAGAATCCGATTTTGTAGGGTTGAGGCGAAGTTGATACTCTTGAGTATTCGTCAAACCATCGCGATCGTAATCTTTTGTTGCGACTTGTTTTCCATATCCCAAATGATATTGTTTTTGCCAAGCGTCCGGAATACCATTTTTGTCTTGATCGACCTGCACGACAGGTTTCTTTTTCGATTTACTTTTTGCTTCGACTGGTCCAATTGCTTGTGAGACGACGAGAGAAGCCAGTAATGCGCCAATGACGATCCGTTTCATGAGTCCACTCCTGTTCTGAATAAGAAATAAAAGATATGGTGATAAGAAGATTTTAATGAAATCGTTAGAAAATAAGTTGTTTATTTCTTGAAATGAGTAAATAAAAACTAAAAATAATTAAAGTAATAAATGAATGTATTTCTGACAAAAAAATATTTTAAATAAAAAAAGTAAAAAAATAAAACTATTTATGAACTTGTTACGTTATCTATGTGAAGTCCATAAAAATCAAAGGGGTGTTCATAAGATGAAGATGAAAAAGTCGTATCTCGCTGTTCCGCTTAGTGCCGCATTGTTGATTCCAGTAGCAGGTGTCAGTGCTCACGGTAATGAGGACCATAGTAAGATGTCTCATAGTTCAGGAAAAGTCTCACTGGACGTCTCGTCCCCAGCATCGGATTTGCGAGCGACACTTGATCAAATTCTATCTGAACACGCATATCTCGCAGTCGTTGCGATGCAAAAAGGGATCGATGGTAAAGAAGATTTTGAACAAGCAGCGGGTGCCTTGAATCAAAACACGGATGATTTAGCGGCAGCTGTCGGATCAGTCTACGGGGAGGAAGCAGGCGCTGCCTTCAAAGAAATCTGGGCGAGCCATATCGGTTACTTCGTCGATTACGTCAAAGCGACCGGAGCAAAAGATGAAGATGCGAAACAAAAAGCACTAAAAGATTTGGATGAGTACCGCGTCGAACAGGCTGCATTCCTTGATAAGGCAACAGAAGGACGTCTGAAGGCAGCGGATCTGGAAGCCGGACTTAAAGTCCATATCACACAACTGTTAACATCGTTTGATAGCTATGTAGCGGGTGATTATGACGCTGCTTATAGCAATCTACGTAAAGCGATTGAGCATATGTATATGGTGGGAGAAGGGTTATCTGGTGCGATCGTCGATCAGTACCCGGATAAATTCAAAAATACGAAAGTTGATACACCAGCAGCCGATCTTCGTGCTGGACTGAACCGGAACTTCTCGGAGCACGCGGCGCTTGCAGTGCTCGCAATGCAAAAAGGGATTGACGGAGCAAAAGACTTTGATGCTGCAGCTGGTGCCTTGAATCAAAATACGGATGACCTGACTGCTTCGATTGGTTCTGTTTATGGTAGCGAAGCAGCGCAACAATTCAAAAAGATTTGGTCGAGCCATATCGGCTACTTCGTTGATTATGTCAAAGCAACAGGTGCGAAAGATGATCAAGCACGCGACATGGCTGTGAAGGAACTTGATGAGTACCGTGTTGAACAGGCAGCATTCCTCGATGCAGCAACAGAAGGACGCTTGAAAGCGAAAGATTTGGAAGAAGGGTTGAAGGTTCACATTGACCAACTCTTGCTTGCCTTCAATAGCTACAATGAAAAAGATTATGACAAAACGTACCCAGCGATTCGCGAAGCGTACGCGCATATGTACGGCGTAGGGGAAGGAACTGCGACAGCAATCGTCGATCAGTTCCCAGATAAATTCAAAGGCGCACCATCTGGAATGCCGAACACAGGTCTTGGTGGGATGCAAGAATCATCGACGACAGGCATCGTGTGGTCACTACTTGGTATCGCAGCAGCATCGATCCTTGGATTCTTCGCACTCCGTCGTCGCCCGCAACAATAAAGGACGACCCGCTGGCAACAGCGGGTTTTCTTGTACACATCAAGCAGAAAGGAGGTAAACGACATGCGCATCATCCGATTTGTACTTCTATTCCTCATTTGTCTGTTGCCCATATCGGTCGAAGCACATACGAGTCTAAAAAGCTCGAATCCGGCAGAGGGATCGGCATTATCTGAACCCGTCGATCGAATCCGGTTGACGTTCAGTGAGGCTGTTGAAAAAACGAGCACCTTACGTGTAGTAGATGCGAGTGGCGTCGAACAATCTCTCGCAAAACCACTTATCATCGGAAATGAACTGAGTGCTGTCGTCTCAGAGCCTTTAACGGAAGGAAAATACACGATCAAGTGGGCATCGATTTCAGATGATGGTCATCCGGTGAAAGGAACGATTCGTTTTACGGTACTGGGTGCGACAAAAGCTGAAACAAGCACCGTAGAAAAGGCTGAGCCGATGGAAACAAAAGCAGCAGTTGTTCCGGAAGCAGAACCTGTTTCAAAAGGACTCGTTCCGACACTGCTCCCATGGATCGTCGGAGGACTGTTAATCAGTATCGTCATCCTTCTGTTGTTACGTCGTCGCACGACATGAGTGCGTTTCTAGGAGAACTACTCGTCTACATGGGTGGTGCGCTTTGGATGGGCTATTTGGTATTACGCTTCATCTCAACGAAACGCAAACCGCCATTAATGGACGGTGCGTCATGGGCGTTAGCGGGACTCGGGATGCTTGTTCTTGGAACGAGTATCCCAGTCATCGGTGCCGTTCGTTTTCTGCTTTCGACGCAAACGATGACAGAGGCTCTTCGAACAGGATTACTGGAGTTGCATATCGGTCGGATGTTTCTTGTCGTTTACTTCTCTGCTTTACTCCTATTGATTGTACTCGCGTGGCAAAAGCGACGGTCCATCCTGCTCGCACTCTTGACGATCCCGTTATGGATTGGCATCGCAGGAACGAGTCACGCGGCGGCCAAATACGGTGCGCTCGGGTGGACACTTCAATTTAGTCACTTCTTATGTGTGACAGCTTGGATCGGTGTCGTGTTTTGGGTAGCTATCGGTGCCCGCTCGACCGCTCATTGGTCTGCCTTTTTAAGTTGGTTCAGTCCGTTTGCCCGGATTGCCTTTACGGGTGTCATCCTGTCGGGTCTGTTACTGATGCAACTGGCGATTCCGCTTGAACGTTATCCGAATCTCTGGGGTGTGCCATACGGTCAAGCGTTGTTACTGAAGCATCTCTTGCTGTTGCCGCTTTTATTCTATGCTTTCTGTAATGGCACGCTCGTAAGGCGTCGGTTGCGTTTTGACTCAACGTACGATCCGCGTCCACTACTCCGGATGGAAAGTATCATTTTAATATTGCTGTTCATGGCGAGCGCTTCACTCAGTCGTCTAGAACAACCGACGCTAGGGCAACTACCGGTCAGTGGTCCAGCAGGGGACGGGTGGGTCTTGATGATGGGCATTGCGAGCTTACCACTGCTCTTACTCGGATATCGTCGCCATGCAGTGGGTGTCTTGTTAAGCTTATTCAGCGTCAGTCTGATTTATCTTGGATTGCTAGCGACAGGGTGAACATGAAAAGGTAGCGGAGGAAATCTCCGCTACCTTGTTTGACGTGGTTTTATTTTGTTGAAACAGCGCAATTCGTTGCCTTCGCAAGAATCTTCGAATAGGCACGTGCGCCCTTGATATTCAAATGGACACCATCCTCTTCGAAGTAAGATGGATGTTTGACGGCAACGGCATGCCAGTCGATCAGTTCGACTCGCTTCCGCTTCGATGCCTCGCGTAACATCTGATTGACTTCTGCTTCCCATGGACGCGGGACGCGTGCAGTGACCAGATAGACGTGATCGGCATTTGCGAATTGATCGAGTAAACTGTTCAACTGATCCTTCCGGAAGCTACCGTTCGTTCCGAGGTGTAGAATGACTTGCCGTCCGTGCTGATTGTACGCGGCATACTGCTCACTCAGCGGAATCGCTTCTCGCAGCTGACGACCGAGTTTCGCATCAATCGTTAATTGCTTGAGCGTACTGCCGAGATAATCTTCGACACCGAGCAAGACCGAGTCGCCGATCGCAAGCGTCGGGCGACAGATTTTTCGCTGATCGGATGTTGCTTTCGGTGTCGTCGGTTTAAGAACCGGCTTCGGTTTTTCTTTTGGCGCCGCTATTTTCTCGAAGGCAGGTTCTGGCTTTGGCGTATCGGAGACAGCAAGAATCGATAAGTTACCGATGAAGCTGACGATGAGGATCGTCAACACGGCAACACTCGTCCACTGCATCGTTGAAAACTGACGTAACTGTCGCGGATGTAACGATAGACGTTTTAGGTAACCGGACAGTCCATGCTGACGGATCGGACGTTCGATGAAGCGATACGATCCTTCGGTCAAGGCAACAAGCACGACGACGATCAGCACGGTCCGGAACAATGAGAACGTACCGATTTGCTCGACCGGCGTCATCAGTGTGATGACGGGAAAATGCCACAGATACAGACCGTACGATCGTTTACCAATCGCAACAAGTGCTGGATGCGCAAACCAGCGACTCCAGATCGACGCCGGGTGAGCAATTGTAGCAATCAATAGCGCAGCAAGGACGGCGACAAGGAAAAAGCCACCCCGGTATAAGAAACTGCCGAACTCACTTGTGACGATCATTAATATAAGCAAGAGTGGCAAAGTAACGGCACCTGTTTGATTCAGTAACCGGACACCGCGTGTCGGAATATCGAGCTTAAAGCGAGTCGGCTGCCATGCGAACGCGAGCAGACTCCCAATCAATAGGGCGAATAACCGAGTATCCGTGCCATAGTAGACGCGACTTGGATCTTCACCGGGTGTGAACTGAATCGCCATCGCGAGCACGGATGCACCGACCGCAACCCCCATCAATTGCAGGAACAGTCGGCGATTTTTCATTCCGAACCAAAGTAAGATCGGGAATAGCAGGTAGAACTGCTCCTCGATTGCGAGCGACCAAAGGTTTTGGATCGGTGACGGTTTACCGAACGACTCGAAATACGAGACGTCATGGAAGATATACCACCAGTTCGTCCCGTAAATGAGCGCAAAGGCACTATCTTGGCGAACCGTATGCAACAGTTCGCGTTCAAAGACGGTTACGTACCCGAGAACGAGTAACAGCATGACGAATAGGGCTGGGAATAGGCGACGGAAGCGATGAATCCAAAACCGTTTCAAATCGAGGCGTCCGGTCGTTTGCCACTCGCGTAACAAGAGACCGGTAATCAGATAACCGGATAGGACGAAAAAGAGATCAACACCGAGGAAACCACCGGAGAAGAATGAAACAGACAGATGGTAGAGAATGACAGATAGAACAGCAAAGGCACGTAAGCCATCAAGCCCTGGCATATATGTAATCGAACGAGACGAGGATTTCATAAGACACGAACAACTCCTTTAAAACGACAACTAATTTCTAACAGTCTTTAGTGTATCGAATTCCAATTTCAAAGAAGTGTCTAAGAAGTAACAACCTAACCAAAAAAGCACCCGATGCGCACATCGGATGCAGGCTTACGAAACATGTGGAAAACGACAGGTCACGATGAAGCGGTTGTCTTGTGAAGTCAACGCGACGTTCCCTGCATGACGTGCCATGATTTGCTGAACAATCGACAGACCGATGCCGGAGCCACCAGACGAGCGGGAAGCATCGGACGTCCCGAACGGCGTCAGCCATTCGTTTAGTTCCTCTAGCGTATAAGTCGATTCAATCGCATTCGAACAGATCAGCTGGACGCCTTCTGTTTCTTCTTTGATCGTAATTCGAAGATCCCCGGTCCCGTGAAGTGTTGCATTGCGAATCAAATTCTCAAGCAAGCGCCGTAAGAGCATCGGATCGGCAAAGAGAGTCGCGTGTGCAGGAGCATTGACAGTAGCGGAAGTGCTAGGAAACAGCTCCAGGACTTGTTCCGTTAAAGTCACGAGGTCGAGTGAGATCCGTTCGACCGGATAATCAGTGTTCGATAATTTAGCGAGCGTGAACAGTTCATCGATCCGGGCAGCGAGCGTTTCCGACTGGCGGGTGACGACCGCTAGAAGCTCCGTCCGTTCTGTCGCGGATAACGTCTCATGTTTTTCCGTCAGCCACTGGATGAAACCTTGGATTGAGGTCAAGGGCGTCCGTAAGTCATGCGATAGACTGGTGATCAAGCGCAACTGCTCGACGAACCGCTCCTGATCACGCATCCGTAACGTTCGGAGTTCCTGCTCGATTCGTTCGATCGATTGGGCGAACAGTTTAAACTCCTTCGGTCCTCTGACCGGTGGGAGTGATTCAGTTGGTGGCGGTTCGACCGTCAACCGTTCGAGTCGTCGCTCGAGTTCCCGGAACAATCCGGCAATCCAACGCGTCAAGAGTAGTAAAAAGAGGATGAACAAGCCGACTTGTAAAATGAAGAAGGCATTCGGATTACCGACTTGATATTCATTTAATGTTGGTTTTTCTCGTTTTACTGTCAGGAAAAAACCAGACTCATCGTTCGGTAGGGAAATGGCTTCGATATGATGCAATGTCCGTATCTTTCCTTCGTTAGAGGGCTCACGTTCCGATGGCGTTTGGGCAGCGAGCAGTCGACTGGGCGTCAAATCTTCCGGATATTTGTCGGACGCAGCGATACGACGCCCATCCGCTCCATAGACTGCCCATTCGTAAGGACCGTTCGGTGTTTGCCCTTGTTGATAGCGAGTGATGTCCTGTTTGACGTCCTGAATCGTTTGCGCTTCTGTCGTATAGTAATAACGAGGAATCGTCGTTGTGCCAATCGGTAATTGGCTAGACAACAACCAAGATAATGCAGTACTGAGGAGCGCAGCAAGCAGTAGTAAGACGAGCATCCAAACAGTTAGTTTAATCCGTCTCATGGCTCAACCTTGTAACCAACGCCCCAGACCGTCTGGAGGTGGCGCGGTTCTTTTGGGACATCCTCAATTTTGTCACGGAGCTTATGGATCAGGACCATGACAGCGTTCGACGCGGAACCGAGCGCTTCCTCCTGCCAGACCCGTTCATACAGGTCGTCAGCCGAGAAGACACGACGCGGATGATTCAAGAACAGCGCTAAACAATCAAATTCACGGCGGGTCAGGGCGAGCGGTACATCGTATTTAAAGATGACGCGTTCGTCTTCTTTGAGTGTGAACGGACCGACCTGAATCGCTGAAGCAGTAGTCGGGACATGATACTGACTGACGCGGCGCAGTAGCGCCTTGACGCGGGCGACGACTTCAAGCGGATTGAACGGTTTACCGATGTAATCGTCCGCCCCGAAGGTCAAACCTTGAATTTTATCCATGTCTTCGCGTTTCGCTGTCAGCATCAAGACGGGTAACGTGTGACCGGCAGCACGTGCTGCTTGAACGGTCGAGAAGCCATCACGAACGGGCATCATCACGTCGAGCAACATCGCATCAACTGGACGCGTTGCAAGAGTCGCTAATGCCTCCTCACCGTTTTCGGCTTCAATGATCTCGTACCCTTCATTGGTTAAATACAGTCGAAGCAATTGACGGATATCTGCTTCATCATCAACGATCAAGAGCGTGGGCATGTGTAGATTCCTCCTGTTGCACCCCCTCGAAAACATAAGCGGGGGGCAGATTGTAGAGCGTGTGCGAATAACTGTGTTCTTGGAAATAGTCCCGGAACATCTTGAACTGGAACCGGGTGTATTGAAAGGCGATGAAGTGACCGCCTGGTCGTAGTAACGTTTGGAACTGTGCTAGTAAGTCATGCCGTAACGCTGCCGGGAATGACGCAAACGGGAGACCACTGACGATGACGTCAATCTGTCCGCTCCATGAATCGGATAATCCTTGAACGTCACCAATGAAGAGGGTGACATTCGTTTCTTGAGCCAGCAATTGTTCGAGTGCCGGACGGAACGTTTCGCTCCGTTCACAAATCAAAAGATGTGTTTCCGGCGAACGAGCGGCCAGTAAAGCTTTTGTGATTGCCCCGTCACCCGCTCCGACTTCAAGAATCTGGCGTGGACGATCGGCGACGGCGCGTCGTGCCATCATCTCAGCCAGACGTGGACTGCTTGGTGCGACGGCTCCAACACGGAGTGGTGCGTGAAGTGCTTCTTTTAAGAAATCAAACATGAAAACCCTACTTTCCGTTGAGTATATCATGTAGTATGCACGTCGTCCCTTTCGAAAACAGGACGATGTTTCTTAAGTGAATCTTAAACATATCAATGCCTGATTTTCGGCGACATGATGACTGGATAAGCCGGTATACTAAGGACAAAGGAGGGGAAGGCGATGGAACATCACACGTATTATGAAGCGCTCGTTCGCCGGGACGCGACGTACGAAGGGACGTTTTTCGTCGGCGTCAAGACGACCGGCATCTTTTGCCGTCCGACGTGTCCGGCACGAAAACCGAAAGCGGAGAACTGTGAGTTTTTTGAGACGGCGCAAGAGGCATTACTTGCCTCTTATCGACCGTGCCGTCGTTGTCATCCGCTTGCTTATCCCGGAGATCATGGTACGATTCAACGCTTGATCGAAGCGGTCGAGGCAGAACCAGACAAACGATTCAAGGAGGCCGATTTCCGAGCACTTGGTCTCGACGAATCAACGGCACGCCGTCAGTTCAAGAAGCGTTTCGGGATGACGTTCGTCGCGTATGCTCGGGCACGACGGATGGGGCTTGCGATGAAGGAGATCCGGACTGGTAAGCCGGTCATCGAAGGACAGTTAGCTGGAGGTTATGAATCGAGTAGTGGTTTTCGTGAGGCATCGGCACGGATTCTCGGACAAGCACCATCGCGCTTTGACGGGCAGGTCTTACGCGCCAAATGGCTTGATACACCACTCGGTTCGATGCTGGCGATTGCCGACGATCAACTCTTACATCTGCTCGAGTTCGTCGACCGACGTGGACTGGAGCGGGAAATCGAACAATTGCGTTTAAAAGCGCGCGCTGTCATCGTCCCCGGGGAGTCACTAGTCTTTGGACAGATTGAAGCGGAGCTCCGTCGGTATTTCAAAGGAGAGCCGGTATCGTTTCAGACACCCTTGATGCGGTACGGGACACCATTTCAACGCCGCGTCTGGGAAGAACTCGAGCGAATTCCGAGCGGGGAGACGATCTCGTACCAAGAGCTGGCGATCCGGATCGGTCAACCGACCGCCGTTCGCGCCGTCGCACGAGCAAACGGAGCGAACCAACTGGCAATCGTCATTCCGTGTCACCGGGTTATTCGGACGAATGGAGATTTAGGTGGATACGCAGGTGGACTCGCACGCAAGGAAACATTGCTCAAACTGGAGCGCACACAGAGGGGACTGGATGAAGGATGAGTTTGATTAAAGATGTATTTTCACCGAGTTGGCTCGATTGCTTAGGAGCAGCGGTCGACGTACCGGATTTTCGAAGACGAGTCGAACGGGAGGACTGGGAAGAACTCGCGTTTAAACAACGCGTCCGTCGTGTGGCGGAGACACTAGAGACGATCTTGCCAGCGTTTCCGGATGCAGCGGGGGAGCTAGAGCGACTCGCACCGCAGTTTACCGGGTTACCGGGAATTGTTTTTCCAGAGTATGTCGAACGGACGGCAGACCTTGCTGACTGGACGCTTGCGATAGAGACACTTGCCAAGTTGACGCCACATTCGACTTCAGAGTTCGCCGTTCGTCGCTTTTTACTTGCTGATCAGGAACGTTTCCTCGAGCAGGCACTTAAATGGACAAGATCAGACGATGAACACGTTCGGCGTTTAGCGTCCGAAGGAACACGACCACGTCTACCATGGGGACAAGCGATTCCACGTTTGATTGCTGACCCGCGTCCAGCATTACCGATTCTTGATGCCTTACTACAGGATCCGTCACTCTACGTCCGAAAAAGTGTCGCCAATCATTTGAATGATATTTCAAAGACACATCCGGAATACTTGATCGAGCGAATCGAACGCCACTTAGGAACAGATCCGAACACGGACTGGATTTTGCGCCACGCCTCCCGGACGTTACTGAAGCGCGGAAACCCTGACGTGTTGCAGTTGTTCGGACACGTTACGCAAGGTGAGGTCGCGGTGACGGACTTGGTCGTTTCACCGGTGACGATTGGTCAGGAGTTACAATTTTCGTTTCAAGTGCACAGTTCCGTTGAACAACGTCTGCGTCTTGAATACGCGATCGATTACGTCAAACAACGCAGAACGAGTCGAAAGGTGTTTCAACTGCGGGAGCGGGAAGTCAAAGGTGTCTTACACGTCGAACGACGCCAATCGTTTCGGAACATGACGACGCGTGTCCATTATCCCGGAACACATACATTGACGATTTTGATCAACGGAGAGGCTTACGCGACAGCAACGTTCGAGGTCGAGGAGGAGAGCTGAATGCAAGGGAGACATCCGGATTTTACGACGTCACGTCTGTTTGTCGAAGCAACGGATGAAGAATCGGGTTGTAAGTGGACGCTACATGCGTTACGTGAGAGAACGATCGTCGGAACGATTACCTTCACATGGAATGGATCGACCGGAAACTTACGTTACACGACGACGGATGAGGATGATCAGCGCGGGTACATCAGGGAAGCACTGACATCGATTCTATCGTATCTCGCGCGGACGTTATTACTGACGCGTGTCTATGGCGAGGCAGGCAGTGAGACGGTCTGGCGTCGGAACGGATTTCAGTTGCAAGCGAATCGATATGCACGCGAACTCCATCACTAAAGCCCCGCCTGCTTGAGCAGGACGGGGCTTTAGTGATTAGACCGTTGTTTTGGACCATTTGAAATGATCGCAAATCGCTTCAGCGCTTTCACGTGCACTTAACTGTTCCGTATCAAGGAAGAGATAGTTGACGTCCGGTAGTTCGCCCGGTAGCGAGCGTGTCCGATATCCGTCCGCCGTCTCGCGTAAGTTCTGTTCAGAAGCAGCGAGATCGCGCTTCGTTACTTTATGCGTCAATCGGTTTTCGGTCGTGTTCCGGTGCAGACGGGTTGCGACCGGCGCATCGAGTTCAACGATATAGACGTCAGCACCCGCTTGTTCGAATAATTCGACTGTCTCTTCAATGAACTCGAGACCGCCGCCTTCGACGCCGAATAGACAGAGGAATGTAAACAGGACACCTTCAAGCGAACTGTTCGCCATTTCCTTGAACATTTCGCGGCGGATCGTATCCTTTAAGCGATGGTGTGCGGGTTCAGAGAAATCAAAATAAGGCAATAACAGGTCGATCGTCTGGTGGTTATGGAAGACTTTCATCTTCGTCAACCGTTCGATTTCCTGACCGATCGTCATCTTTCCGACCGCTTGCGGACCAAGTAACAAGACAAATTTCATGGACGAACCTCATTTCCTTTTTCTGCTAAGAATAGCACATTCCGACGAGTGACATCACTAGAACGTTTGTTCGTAATTTGGTATAATTCAGGTATGAAGTCCCGTCGTGTCCTTGTCTGAAGGAGGACAATCATGCAAGAACAATGGAAAGCCGTCATCGGCTATGTAGGTATATATGAAGTCTCGTCGCTAGGTCGCGTAAGGTCGCTCGACCGGACGATCGTGACGTGTCGCGGTGTCCGGCAACGCCGAAAAGGTGTCTTGCTCCGTCCACGGCTCAATCGGGAAGGCTACCGGAAAGTCACGCTTTATCAACGTGGTCGAGGAGAACGCGTGCAGGTCGGAATGCTTGTTGCACAAGCTTTTCTGACGACAGACGTCACGGAAGCACAACTCGTCCGACGCAACGGCAAACGGGCTGACGATCAGTTGTCGAATTTAGACGTCCTGCCTTCAATCGATCAGCAATATAACGAACTACTTGGTGAGTTTGATCTCTTGTTAGGTCAACATGTGACGCTGTCGCCATTTCAGATTCGAGCGATTCGCGCGCAATACGAAAAAGGGAAAACGATTCGTCAATTGGCAGAGCAGTATCAGGTGACGGAGAACCGGATTCGCAACATCATCGATAAAAAGGAAGCACGTTATATCGGCTGAGAACAGAGGAAAGGAGCGCTTGCCAAGAATGGCGGGCGCTCCTTTTATTTAGGCCGGCGATTCACTCGAGCGAACGGTCTGTTGCAACGAACTGATCCGTGACTCGAGTACGGCGCTATGTGTCTTCAGTTCCGTCTGTTGGGTGACGTGGTGTTGCATCTGTTCCCCGAGCACCTGGCTGTAAGACGAGAGCTCCGACATCAACTGCTGAACGGACTGCAGATGTTCCTGCATGTTCGACTGAACATCTGCGACGATTTGACGTTGGTGTTCCACGGTACCCAGTGTCGTCTCAATCGTCGTCGCTTCAGTCAGCATCTGTTTTAAATGCTCCGTTGCCGTCTCGAGTTGTTGTGACGTCGAAAGAAACCGTTCCGTCATCTGCGAGAGTGCTTGTTCGACTTGATCGAGCCCCGCCGTCCACATCTGATTGACCTGCCGGATATGGTCCGTACTCGTCCTAATATCAATTGCGAGTTTTTCGACCTCCTTAGCGACGACCGTGAAGCCACGACCAGCTTCTCCAGCACGGGTTGCCTCAATTAACGCGTTCAGCGACAAACGGCGTGTCTCTTCAGCAACACGCTGGATGTGCGAGATTGAGGTATCCATCTGTTGCTGTAGGTGTGAGGTCTGTTGCAAAATCTGCTCTGTCGTCGTGGATTGTTCCTTCAGCAACTGGCTTTCCTCTTGTAAGGTCTCAAGTGTCGTGTGATTCGTCTGAACAGTCTGTTGAAAACGGGTTACGGCATGTTGACTGTTGAGCAGTGTCGTTTGCATTTCGCTTAACGCATCGTGTCCTTGTGCCGTCAAACGTGTCGAGGCAACGATTGTCTGATCCATCTGTGTTGATTGCGCAAGTAAGGAACCGGCGACTTCATCGACGGCTTGCACCGATTGATCCATCGCCGATAAGCGCGAAGAGAAGTGGGGCTGGACGGATTCAAGTTCCTGACTGGCTTGTTGCATCTCCGTCGTTAAGTCATTAATTTGTTGCATTAACTGATTGTATTGAAACGTCAGCTGTTGTAACTCAAAGGTCGTCGTTTTGAGCGTTAATGGACGATACGATCGCTTCGCATGCGCTTCTTCAATCTGTAAGGCGAGTTTCGATAACGGTGCCAGTTGGCGCTGAATTCGCCAGCGAATCAAGAGGCTGATGCTGACAAGTGTGACTACGCTGACCCAGACGAGTGTCCAAGCTAAATCTCGAGCAGGGGCGATTAATTTATCACGGTCGGTCGTCAGTAAGATGACGTCATCGAGTTCTGGAATCGTCATCGCGACAAGAAATTGGTCTTGATACGAAAAGGCATATGTACGTGTATTCTTTAAGTGCTGTAGTAGTTGTTTTCGTTTTGTCGGTTCGAGTGTCAACGGTCGGAACGCCTCACTCGTGTTCAGGCTTTGAAAGCGAACCGTGTAGTCGTCACGTGATAAGTCGGTTCGCTGTTGCTGTTGCAATCGTTTAATGGCACGCGAGCGGTCTGTTGCGTCCTCCGGATACGCGAGAAACGTTGCCCGGACGTTCGCGTCGAACATCGTCAATTCACGCATCAGCCGTTCCTCGGTTGCTGCGACGGATTGTTGATAGGAAGCGTAGACGCTTAGACCGCTGATCACGATCAGTCCGATGGCGACGATCGGAATCAACCATCCATTTAGTTGTTGTGCCAGTAATCGTTTTTTCGTAAGCATAAAACATCTCCTCCCGTGTACCTATCGGAAGGAGAAGAGTCAAGATGTATGAAGGTGTTGTACGGCTTGTTTGACACTCCCACGGCTAAAGCCGCAAGCCCACACCGTTGGTGAGGGAGGGATTCTCAAGTGCTTGGCGGACTCAATCCATTTCTGCTTCGTCCGAGCCTTGAGGTAGGGGTGTGCCATCACCCCTCCTGAGACAGACCGTATAGGTTCTCAGGCTGATGGACTG